>JAFKLU010000146.1 GCA_017304105.1 Sphingomonadales bacterium | reverse complement strand
CATTTCCTCTCCTATCCAACATTTTATATAATTCTAATCATCAGACACTTTTCTCATTATCACCCGACTCAGCGAGGATAATCAGTAAAATTGTTGCTTTTGTTGCAACATTATTGTCAGACAATGATTTGTCACCACCAGCATGTCAATATGCAAATTTACACATTGTATGACAATGTATCGAAACGCAAGCCGAGCAATTTATCATTGTTTTTCTTATATTTATTACAGAACACATCACTGGAAACTGGACAATGTCGACGCATTTCCGACAGAATAAAAAACTAGTACGACGACCATCACAATCACCGCACTTCCCGGAATTCACCACCGTAAAGCGCTTCACCTACCCGCGCCTATGCGCCACTCACATAGAGCAAGGGATCGACCTGCGCGTCATCGACCAGAACGCGCTTCACATGGCCAACGATGACGTCGTGCGTTCCGAGCGCGAGACGGGTCACTTGCCCACAGACGATCGCTGACGGCGCACCAATCAGCACCGGGACACCCATCTCGTCGCCCCATCCCTGCGCAAAGCGCGCGTCCCCTTGCGACTTGCCGCCACAAGACTGCGCCATGGCGATCTGGTCCGCCCCAAGGACGTTGATGCAAAAGTCGCCACCAAGGCGCAGGGTCTGATAGAGCCAGGCGTTGCGATTGACGCATACCAGCATCGAGGGCGGATCGAGGCTTAGCGAGGTGACCGACGTCGCCGTCATTGCCGCCCGCCCACCATCCGGGCCAGTTGCGGAAACGATCGATACGGAGCTGGCCATTCTCCTCATGGCGGCCTTAAGCAAGGCGCTCATGTCGGCGGCCAATTCGACTTGAAACTGACTCATGACGAGCCCTCCCTTTCAAAGAGCAGTCCGACCAACCCCCATCATGGGAGCGCGAAAGAATTTGAGCAGGTTCACAGGTCCAGAACCAGGACAGGACTTTTCGCGCGCGAGCAGCACGCGGTGAGACAATTGTTCGAGGCCCGCTCCTGCGCACCCAGCACGAAGTCGCGATGGTCCGGCTCCCCTTCGAGAACGGAGACCACGCACATTCCGCAGATGCCTTCCGAGCAGGAGGTGGGAATCAGGACGCCCACGGGCTCCAGCGCCTCAACGATGCTGACACCGACGCCGACCTGCACCGCCTTGCCGGATCGGCCAAGGACCACCGTGAACGCCTGATCGCTCTCGCCCCGCTGCGCCGCCGGCGCCGAGAAGAACTCCCGGTTGAGCTGCGCCTCGCTCCATCCGCAGGCCAGAGCGGCACCCAGCACCGCCTCGATGAAGCCGCCCGGTCCACAGATGTAAAGCTGATCCTCCTGCGCGGGCGACGCCAGCAACCCAGCAAAATCCAGCTTCTGCTCGTCGGCGCCATCATCGAAATGAAACGCGCAATGTGGCCCGATCCGGCCGCGGGAAATTCGGTCCTGAAACGCCATGCGCGCCGGCGAGCGGGCGCAGTAATGCATTTCGAATGACCGGCCGCTCTCCGCCGCCTCTTCCGCCATCGCCAGGATCGGCGTGATGCCGATGCCCCCCGCCAGCAGCAAGGTCCGGCCGGCGCCCGGCTTGAGAGGGAAATGATTTCGCGGCTGGCTGATCTCGATGACCTCTCCCACCTGGAGCCCCTCGTGAACCGCTCTGGAGCCTCCGCGCGACTCAGGCTCGCGCAGCTCCGCAACCTCATAGACGTCCGCCTCCGGAAGAGGCGGGCAGAGTGAATATTGGCGGACCAGGTCGGGAGCCAGGATCAGGTCGATGTGGGCGCCGGCCGCGAACACTGGTAGCGCCCCGCCGTCCACCGCACGCAACTGAAGACTGACGATCCCGTCGGCTTCAAGGCGCTTCTGGATCACGCGGACCTGAATGGGCGCTTCATCCTGCGACATCTGGCAGGCCTCCTCTCTCTCGCGACACCTCCGGCAATGCGCTGCGGAGACATCGATTCATGATATTGTCTGACGACTTGAACCGGGGATATCCCGACCCCTTCGCAATTGTCAATAATCCGTACCGATATTTCCTGAACGACAACGATCGTACAATCAGTTTTTGTTGAAAATGCAGGGGTTGACAGGGGATATTTATCCGTCCACATTGTCCGACAACCCGAAACAAAACTGGTTTGAGGTGAGGAAATGGCGATTGGCACGGATTTGCAGGACAGCGTGAAATCTCACGAATTGTCTGACAGGAAAACAACTGTCGCGCCAATCGACTCGGCGGAAAATGCCCTGGCTGCCGTCCGCAGGCTGCTCCCCGGTTTCGCGGCCCGCGCCGCCCAGACCGATCGCGATCGCAAGGTCCCCTCGGAGTCGATCCGGGAGCTGGAAGCGGCCGGGCTTTTCGGCCTGCTCACGCCGCGGGCCTATGGCGGCTCCGCCCTCGGCTGGCGCGCGTTTTTTTCGGTCGTGTCCGAGATCGGCTCGGTGTGCGGATCAACCGCATGGGTCTATGGCGTTCTTACCGGCCATAATCACATGCTCACCCGCTTCCCCGAAGCGGTCCAGGAGCGCGTGCTGGCCGTGCCTGGGCAGCATCTCGCCGTGGTGTTTCGCCTTTCGCAACCCTGGGTCGCCACACCGACGGAGGGTGGCTATACCCTGACCGGCGGACAGGGGCGCTACTGCAGCGGCGTCGAATATGCCAAATATGTCGGCATCAACGCCGTGATCGAGAGCGGCCCCAATGCCGGTCAGCTCGCATTCTGCCTCATCGAGACCGAGCGGCTCGAACTACTGGACGATTGGCACACGCTGGGCATGCGCGGCACCCAGAGCCGCTCGATCGTGATCGACGGGATTTTCGTTTCCGACGACATGTCGGCGCTCGCTGTGAACCTCGCGGGCCCAGCTGTGGGGCCGGCCGCGCAGGAAGGGCCGGTCTATTCCTGGCCCTATTTCGCCATCGCTCCTTTCGCCATCGTGGGCGCCCCGCTCGGCGTCGGCAGGGGAGCGCTCGCGACCACATTGGAAGCGACGAAGAAGCGCCTGTCCGGATGGGATGACGAACTGATCGCGACCATGGCCGCGCACTTCTCTCGCCTTTCCCATTGCGATCAGGACATAGAGGCTGCGCACAATATGATCCTGCGCGACCTCGAAGTGGTCGACACGACCGAGTTCAGCTCCGTTCAGCCGCTGATCCTTGCACGCTTCCGTCGCGATCTCGCGGCGGCGGCTCAACTTACCCGCCATGCGGTCGTCCGCCTGTTCGAAGGCGGCGGCGGTAGCGCGATCTATGCCAACGGGCCGATCGAGCGCATGATGCGCGATGTTTCGGCAGGCGCCGCGCACTTCGCCTTCACCGATGATCTGGCCGCGCCGAACTACGGCCGCGCCCTGATCGGCCTCCCCCCGGCGAAATCCAACACCTTCGTCTGATTCAAGCCGCCCAGGCAAACCGCCCTGCATTGCCAATGTCGGCCATCAGGACAACCAACTTCGAGGAACATTTGATGCCCACAGCCGTCCTCTCAACCAATGGCGC
>JAFKLU010000145.1 GCA_017304105.1 Sphingomonadales bacterium | reverse complement strand
GAAGAAGCGCCGCGCTTTCAGCTCGGCCGCGATCGCGCCCGCCATGGTGTCGGCATTCACATTATAGGTGTGCCCGTCCGCGCCGATGCCGACTGGAGCGACCACGGGGATGATATTCTCCTTCGAGAGGCTGTCGAGGATGCGCCGGTCGACCTTCACCGGCTCGCCGACGAAGCCCAGGTCCACATTGCGCTCGATGCCGCTGTTGGGATCGGGCTCGCGCTTGTCGCCGACCTTCTCGCACAGGACCAGCCCTGCATCCTTGCCCGAAATGCCCACCGCGCGCCCGCCCGCGCCCGCGATCCAGCCGACGATCTCCTTGTTGATCGACCCGGCGAGGACCATCTCGGCGATCTGCGCGGTCTCCTTGTCGGTGACGCGCAGGCCGTTCACGAACTTGCTCTCGACGCCGAGCTTCTTGAGCATCGCGCCGATCTGCGGGCCGCCGCCATGGACGACCACGACATTGATGCCGACCATCTTCATGAGGACCACGTCCTCGGCGAAATCGCGCGCCGCTTCCGGGTCTCCCATGGCGTGGCCGCCATATTTCACGACGAAGGTCTCGCCGGCATAGCGCTGCATATAGGGCAGCGCCTCGGTGAGCGTCTCGGCCTTGGCGAGCAGGGCGGCGTCGGGTGCGTAGCGATCGGTCATGCGCGGGCGCATAGGCCTATCGTGCGAAAGCTGCAAGAAAGCTGCGCTATGCGGGGGCGATCACTCCCCCTCGTTCAGCCGCGCCTTATAGGCGTCGAGCGAAAACGGCCGGCCGAGAAAATCCTGGACGAGCGCCGCCGCCGGCTTCGAGCTGCCCGGTTCCAGCACCTTCTCGCGATAGGCGCGCGCCACGGCGGGGTTGCGCAGCCCCTCCTGCTTGAAGCGGGTGAACAGGTCGGTCGAGATCGTCTTGGACCACATATAGGTGTAGTAAAAGGCCGAATAGCCGTTCAGATGGCCGAAGCTGGCCTGCGGGTGCACGTCGGCCGGGGTCTGCGGCAGGCCATAGGCATCATAGGCCTTGGCATATTGGCCGGTCAGGTCGGCTTCCGGCAGGCCGAGATGGTAGCTCAGCGACACGTTGGCGAGGCCATATTGCCGCCGGTCGCCCAGCGCCTCGCCGAAATAGCGCGCGCGGTTCATCTTCCCGACCAGCTCGCGCGGGATCGTCTTGCCGTCCGCGTCCACGGCGAAGCGGGCCAGCGTGTCATAATCCCAGACGAAATTCTCCAGCATCTGCGAGGGCGCCTCGATGAAGTCCCATTCGAGGTTGAGCGGCCCGCTCAGCGCATAGTCCTGCTGTCCCGCCATCAGCACATGGATGAGATGCCCATATTCATGGAGGAAGGTCTCCACGTCGCGATGCTCCATGAGGCCGGTCTTGTGGTCGCCCGCCGGGAAATTGGTGACGAGCGCGGCGGTGGGGAGGATGCGGCCCCTTATGCCCGAGCGCAGCGGCACCACATTGGCGTGGCTATATTTGCCGGGGCGCGGATGCGTGTCGAAATAGAAGCGGCCGATGACCTTGCCCTTGTCGAGCATCTCATAGGCTTCCACCGATGGATCCCAGACCGGCGTCTTCCACGGGCGAATCTCGACGCCCATCAGGTCGCGCGTCAATTGCAGCATGCCGTCGCGCACATTGTTATAGGCGAAGTAGCGCCGCACTTCCTGCGGATCGAGCGCGTAGCTTTCCTTGCGGATGAGCTGGGTGACATAGCCGCTGCTCCAGGGCGTGAGCTGCGTGGCGCCCGGCTGGTCGGCGGCGAGGCGCCTGACCATGCGCTCATAATCCCGCTTCGCCGCGCTCTCGCCCGCCCGGCCTGCATCGGCGAGGAAAGCGAGCGCCTTCTCGGGCGTGCCGATCATCTTGTCTTCCAGCTCAAGCGTCGCCGAGTTCGGCCGGCCGAGCAGCCTGGCGAGTTCGTCGCGCTTGGTGAAGAGCGCGCGCAGTATCTCGTCATTGGCCGGCCAGGCGCGGGTGAGATTGGCCTCGTAGAGCCGCTTGCGCAGTGCCTCGCTTCGGGCATAGTTCATCACCGGGCTGTAGTCCGGCGTGTCGGTGGAGATCACGACCTTGCCGTCCGGGCCGGGCTTGTGCGCGGCGATATAGTCGGCGGGCAGGCCGTCCAGCTCCGCGGGATCGGCGGTGATCGTCTTGCGGCCATTGGCGATGTTCGCATCGAACCGCAGGCCGAGGTCCGTGATTTCCTTCTTGAGCGCGGCCACCTTCGCACGGGTCGCCTCATCGCGGGAGACGCCGGCGCGATCGAAGCCTTGCAGGGCGCGGGTCAGCACATGGCGCGCCTCCGGGCTCGCCCTGTCGAGCGGGATGGCCTTCAGTCGATCATACAGCACGCGCGAGAGCTGGATGGCGTCATACGCCTCGCCGGCGCGCGACTGGCAGGCACGGCCGGCCTCGCGACGGGGCTCGTCGGGCGCCACCTCGGCGAGCAGGCCCGCGTCGGACGCCAAGCTGCTCAGCACATGCATGAGATCGTCATACTGCCCCAGCGTCGCGAGCGACGGCGCGCTGCGCTGGGCTTCAAGCGTGCGGCGCATCGCGGCGGCGCGGCCGAGGAAGCTGTCGCACATCGCTTTCACTTCAGCGGCGCTGGCGGGCGTATAGTCCGGCTGAGCGAGGAAGCTGTCGACGCTCGCGGGGGCCTGCGCGGCGACAAGCGCGAACAGCGAGGGCAGCAGAAGCAGATGGCGCATGGATGGTCTTCCTGGAGGAAAGGGGGTCAGGCCCTGGCGTCGAGCTTGCGGCCGAGGGCGACGAAAAGCGTGATGAGCGGCGGCACCAGGATGATGGAGAGCACGACCTTGGTGATCATCTGGCCCACCATCAGGTCGAGAATCGGCCGCTCGCCGTAGAAGCTGATGGTGATGAACAGCAATGTGTCGATGACCTGCGAGATGACGCTCGCGATCATGCCCCACAGCCACACCAGCCGGCCGGTGCCGCCCGAGAGCTTCGAGAAGATGAGTACATTGAGCGTCTGCGAGATGCCGTAGGAGATTAGCCCGGCCAGCATCATCCGCGCGCCCTGGCCGACCACGATCGGGAAGGCCTCAACCGCGGGTGGATACATGCCCGCGTCGCTCGGTAGCGCGATCACGATCTGGATGAGCAGGGCCGAGACGATGAGCGGGACGAAGCCGAGCCGGACCAGCAGCGTCGCCACCCGCTGCCCGTGCAGCGCAGCAATCGCGCTGGAGAGGATGACGAGCAGCAGGAAGGCGAAGATCCCCGCTTCCACCGCCAGCGGCCCCAGCGCCACCTGCTTGGCGCCGAGCACGCCGGCGATGCAGGTCATTCCGCCGTAGAGCACCGAGAAGACGAAGAGTGACCAGGAGAGCGGAGCGGGCGCATCGGCGCGCGGTGTGGGTTCGGCCATCGGCCGGGCTTATCGGCGAAACGGGGGCGAGGGAAGGGGGTGGGGGCTTTCCGCTCGTTCGCCTCGTCCCGCTTCCAATTGCCGCGCGGCCCCACCCTTGTATAA
>JAFKLU010000144.1 GCA_017304105.1 Sphingomonadales bacterium | reverse complement strand
TCGTCTCCAGCTCCAGCGCCTTGGCCTCAAGCCGCGCGTCCATCGCCTTGGCGATGTGGATCATCTGCTCCAGGCGGCCCATGGTCGCCCACATGTTCTGCCGCTCCACGTCGATCGCGGCATTGTCCTTGATGAGCGTGTCCTTGCCGGAGGCGAGGCTGCCCAGGATGGAGTTGATGTGCGTCTGGCTGGACTTGTAGCTGTCGAAATAGTCGCGCATCTTGCTGCCGAACGGGATGAAGCCGAACAGCTTCCTGGGCGCGAGCAGATTGCCGCGCTTGCCCGGATCGAGATCCTCTATGGTGCGGCGCAGTTCGGCGAGGTCCGCGCCCACGCTGGTGTCGCTGTCCATCGCGCGCACCGGCCGGTCGAGGAAGCGGTTCGAGTGCCCCGCCGCCTCGGCGATTTCCTTGCGGCCCATATTGGTGATCTGATCGACCTTCGCGCCGAACTCGGGCGAATTGGCATCGAGCGCGGCCAGCTCCTCGACGAAGGCGTCGACCCGCTCGTCGAGCTTCGACTTCTTCTCCTGTTCGAGGGGGACGAGGCCGGCCGCCTTTTCCGGCGCCAGATGAGGCACTGGCTCGGGCGGCGTCAGGTTCAGCGCATCCTCGGTCTTGGTGGTGGTCGCGGTGGTGGCCATCAATGTCTCCTTGGCGGTGTTATATCGCGCTATGACACCTGTGGTTCAAGGCCTGAGTTTTATAGGAGGGCGGAACCGAAGAAGTAAGCCCCTCCCCGCAGCGCGATGCCGGGAAGGTTGGTGAACGGTTCATTAGCCCTTTGCCGTTACGCCCCGCCTGTTTGAGCGGCATTGCAAAGGTGCGTCGCATGCATCACGATCATCGCCTTGAGAGGATGTCCCTGCTGAGGCGCGCGGACGGGCGGGAGGCCCGTCAGGGCTCGGGGGATGCCATGGATATTTATGATCTGGTCGTGATCGGCAGCGGGCCCGCCGGGCGTCGCGCGGCGGTGCAGGCGGCGAAGCTCGGCAAATCGGTGCTGGTGGTGGAAGGCCGCAGGCGCGTCGGCGGCGTCTCGGTGCATACCGGCACGATCCCCTCCAAGACGCTGCGCGAGACGGTGCTCAACCTGACCGGCTGGCGGGAGCGCGGCTTCTATGGCCGCTCCTACCGCGTGAAGAAGGACATTGGCGGCGGCGATCTCGATCACCGGATCGACAAGACGCTGGAGCATGAAGTGGATGTGCTGGAGCACCAGTTCCAGCGCAATGGCGTGCGCACCATGGAAGGCTTCGCGCGCTTCGTCGATCCGCATGTCGTCTGCATCACGGCGCCAGATGAGAGCGAACTGCTGGTAGGCGGCGAGCGCTTCCTCATCGCGGTCGGCACGGCGCCGTTCCGGCCGGACGATATCCCGTTCGACGACGATATCGTGCTCGACAGCGACGTGCTGATCGAGAAACCGCGCGTGCCACGCAGTCTGGTGGTGATCGGCGCGGGCGTGATCGGCATCGAATATGCGACGATCTTCTCCGCGCTGGACGTGGCGGTAACGCTCATCGAGCCGCGCGAGACTTTTCTCGACTTCATCGACCGCGAGGTCATCGAGGAATTCATCCATCAGCTGCGCGATCGGAACATGATCATCCGGCTCGGCGCCAAGGTGACCCAGATCAGCAAGGACGAGAGCGGCCGCGTCGTCACCACGCTGGAGGATGGGCGCTCGATCCGCTCGGAAATGCTTCTGTTCGCGGCCGGGCGGGTGGGCGCGACGGCGCGCCTCGGCCTGGAGGCGTGCGGACTGAGTGTCGACAATCGGGGCCGGCTCAAGGTCGATCCCAAGACCTTCCAGACGGACGTGCCGCACATCTATGCGGCGGGCGACGTGATCGGCTTCCCCAGCCTCGCTTCCACCTCCATGGAGCAGGGGCGCATCGCCGCCTGCCACGCCTTCGGCCTGCCGATGCCGCCGGCGCCCGCCTACTTCCCCTATGGCATCTATTCAGTGCCGGAAATCTCGACCGTGGGGATGAGCGAGCAGGAAGTGAAGGAGAAGAAGATCCCCTATGAGTGCGGCATTGCCCGCTTCCGCGAGACCTCGCGCGGCCACATCATGGGGCTCGACAGCGGCATGATGAAGATGATCTTCTCGATCCGCTCGCGCCGGTTGCTGGGCGTACACATCATCGGCGAGGGGGCGACCGAGCTGATCCACATCGGCCAGGCGGTGCTCAACCTCAAGGGCACGATCGACTATTTCATCGAGAATACATTCAACTATCCGACGCTCGCCGAGGCTTACAAGATCGCCGCGCTCGACGCCTGGAACCGGATGCCGCTCGCCGAATGAAGGCTCAGGGCGTCACGGTGACCTGCGGGGCGAGCGGTGGCGGCTCGGCTGCCTGCTGCTCGGGCGCGACCGGCGTCAGCTCATAGACGTCCAGCCCGGCCTGCGCGCCGCGCCAGGGCAGCACCAGCCGCCAGCGGAACGGCCCGATCCGCTCGGCCACGCCCACCACATCGCGGTCGGGCTCGCTGCCATAGACCAGCGGTTCGCCCCCCACGCGATATTGCTTCGCCCCGGTGAGCACGAAGCGCCGGTCCCCGTCCGCGTGCAGCCAGCCGCCGGGCAGTTCCGTGCCGGTCTGCTTGGTGAAGAACAGGCTGTCGCTGCGGTCGCCGCGAATATGGCAAAAGAAATCGGGGAAGGCGCGGAACGCGGGCTCGCGCCCCTGAGCGGCGCCGATCCGCACGAGCCGGCAGTGATAGGAGCCGGGCGGGAGCGCGGGGTGATTGCGCGCCGCCTGCGGGGCGAGCAGCCCGTCCTCGCGGGCGATCTGCCGGGCATGACGCTGCGCCGCTGCGAGCGCCGATGCCCACAGGTCGGGCAGATGATCGATCCGATCGCCGTCTTCCGGGCTGACGATGGCGCGCCAGCCGGTTTGCGGAGGCGCTTCCGGGGCGCTCACCAGCTCGGCTTCGGGCACCGCGCCGGCCCGCGGGGCGCACGCGGACAGCACGGCCAAAGCCGCTAGAGAAAACAGCAATTTCATGGGTTAACCCTCGTCCCGAAGAGTTGCCCAAGAAATGGGGCGGAACGCTTAACGAAAGGTTAACATCCAGCCGTCGGCGCGACGAGCCGGGCTGTTTGCGCCGCCGGGCGGGCCCTGGGAGGTCAGCCCGGCGCAATCGGCACTCGCTTGCGCGGGAGCGCGAATCTCTACAGGGTCGGGGACAGGACTCCGAGGTTCAGACCGCCCGTGCCGTCACGATCCAGGCCTTGCCGGACAGCAGATTGCCGCGCCCCGGCGCATGGTGAGGCCGCAGGGTCTCGACGAGATCGGCGATCACCCGCTCCCGCAGCTCCGCCGGCGCGGTCTGTAGCACTTTGCCGACGGAGAGCGTGGAGGCGATGAATTCGGCCCCCTCCTCCGGCGTCGCGCCCGGGCCGCCGATCGGCAGCATCCGCTCACAGCCGGTTATCTCGACATCGCCGAAGTCCGCCTGTTCAAGCAGCTCATGGATATAGGTCGCGTCCGCCAGCGAGAACGGGCCGGGCGCGCGGGGATCGGCCGGCGGCTGGCTGATGTGCCGC
>JAFKLU010000143.1 GCA_017304105.1 Sphingomonadales bacterium | reverse complement strand
TCCTCCTCCAGATGCTGGGGCAGGATCGCGTATTTGATCGGGCCGAAGAAGGTCGAATGGACGCCCATCGCCGTCACCGCGACCAGCATGAGGCCAACGCCCAGCCAGGCCGAATAGGTCGAGAGCCACAGGCCCGCCGCGCCGAAGACCATGATGACGATCTCCGCAAGCTTCACCGTGCGGATGATCCTCGCCTTGTCCATATGATCGGCGAGCTGCCCGGAAAGCGCCGAGAGCAGGAAGAAGGGCAGAATGAAGAGCCCCGTCGCGACCGCGTTGAAATTGGATTCCTGATGAGGGTCCTGAAACACCGTGTAGGTGGCGAACAGGATCATCGCCGTCTTGAACAGATTGTCGTTGAAGGCACCGAGGAACTGGGTGACGAAAAGCGGTAGAAACTTCCGGTGCGCGAGCAACCGCAGGGATGCCTGCATGTGGTCGAGAACTCTTGTGGACCGGCAGGCTTGTGCCGGCCGGGCGCTTTTAGCGGCGAAATGGGTCGTAGAAAAGACGTCAATGTCATGAGCCTCGCCGCGATGCGTCCCACCGATGCTGCCCCCCGTGCTGTGCCTCTTGTATGCCCGGCTTGGCTGTGGCAGGCCGGGCGGGCCGTGATGATGCTGTTGCCTAACATCCTGACGCTATCGCGCATCTTCGCGGTGCCGTTGCTTGTCGCCCTGCTTTGGCCCGCCGAGACGGGCCATGAGTGGCGCATCGGCTATCTCGCCGCCTTCGCGCTTTACTGCCTCATGGGCATCACGGACTATTTCGACGGCTATCTGGCGCGTGCGCAGGGGACGGTCTCGAAGCTCGGCGTGTTCCTGGATCCGATCGCGGACAAGATCATGGTCGGCGCGGTCATCCTCATCCTGTGCGCAACGGGTGACATTCAGGGCGTGCATATCGTGCCGGCCCTGATCATCCTGCTGCGCGAGATCGCGGTCTCGGGCCTGCGCGAGTATCTGGCCGATCTGCGCGTCTCCATGCCGGTCTCGCGCCTCGCCAAGTGGAAGACGGCGATCCAGCTCGTCTCGCTGGGCGCGATGATTCTGGCCGGCGGACTGCCGCAATTCCCGTTCGTAGGAATGGTCGGCCTCGTGACCTTGTGGACGGCGGCGGTGCTGACCCTGATTACCGGCTGGGATTATCTGCGCGTCGGCCTCAAGCACATGACGACCTGAGCCATGGGGCAGCTCAAGATCCTCTATTTCGCCTGGGTGCGCGAGCGGATCGGCCGGGATGAGGAAACCCTCCCGAGGCCACCTGCGGGGGCCACCGTCGCGCAGTTGCTCGATCAGCTTGCCGCCACGAGCGCCGGCCATGCCGAAGCCTTTGCCGACCGCGCCCGGCTGCGCGCCGCGCTGGACCAGAGCTTCGTGCCCCTCGATACGCCCGTCGGTGAAGCGCGGGAGCTTGCCATTTTTCCGCCGGTGACCGGTGGCTGAGATCATCGTGCGGGTGAGCGCCGAGGACTTCGATCCCGGCGCCGAGCTGGCCCGGCTGGAGGCGCTGCCGGGCGGTGCCATTGCGAGCTTCACGGGCCTTGTGCGCGATGATGGCGGCCTGACCGCGCTGCATCTGGAGCATTATCCCGCCATGACGGAGCGGGCGATTGCCGACATCGTCGCGCAGGCCTGCGCGCGCTGGCCGCTGCTCGGCGTGACGGTGATCCATCGCCATGGCACGCTGCCTGTCGGTGCGCGGATCGTGTTCGTGGGCACGGCTTCGTCGCATCGCGTTGCATCGCTGGAGGCCTGCGCCTTCCTGATCGACTGGCTCAAGGTCTCGGCGCCGTTCTGGAAGCAGGAGCGCCGTTCGGACGGCACGCGAGGCTGGGTCGAGGCCGCCGGCGCGGACGACGCGCGCGCAAAGGCCTGGGGCAAATAGCAGGCGCGGCGATGCGGCGGCCCCGTGGCGGGGCCGCCCTTGGCGACTCCCCGTCTGTCAGCAGACCATCACTTCGATGAGCGCGGGGCCTTCGCTCGCATAGGAATCGCGCAGCGCCTTCTCCAGCGCGTCGGCGTCCGAGACGCGGTGGCTCTGCGCCATGCCATGGCCCTTGGCGAGCGCGCAGAAATCGAGGCCGGAGAGGTCCGTGCCGACGACCTGCTGCATGCCGAAGGTCTGCCCGAAGTCGCGCAGCGCCTGATATTTGCTGTTGTTGATGATGACGAAGGTGATCGGCGCGCCGAGCTGGAAGGCGGAGAAGAGCGACTGGATGCCGTACATGGCCGAGCCGTCGCCAATGATCGCGACGATGCGCTCGCCCGGCCGCCCGAGCGCCACGCCGACTGCCGCCGGCATGCCATAGCCAAGGCCGCCGCTGGCGGTGGTGTAGAAGCCGTCCTTCCGGTTGAGCCGCAGATGCGCCTGCATGATCGGGCGGGTGGTCGGCGCTTCCTCGACCACCACGGCATTGGCCGGCAGCGTGTCGGCAATGCATTGCAGGGCGAGGCGATCGTCCAGCACGGCGCGGTTGAGCGCGGGCGGCGCGGCGCGCGGTGCAGGGGCAGGGCGCTCGGAGGGCTTGCCCGTGGCGAGCAGGCGCTCGGCGATTGCGCGCGTGTTGCCGAGGATCGCGTTGCCGGCGGGGGCCCAGGCAAGCACCGCCGGATTGTCGCCCACGGTCCAGCATTCCGCGCCCTCGGGCACGTCCGGCCCGGTCCCTTCGGCATGGTAGAGATTGAGAGGGCCGCCCATGGCGAGGATGAAATCATGCTCGGCGAGCAGGGCGTTCATCGGCGCCTTGAAGGCGGGGATGAAGCCGCGGAAGAGCCGATGATCCTCCGGGAAGACATTCCGGCTGGCATAAGGCGCCACATAGACCGATGCGTTCTGCTGCTCGGCAAGCGCGACCAGCGCCTCCCACGCGCCATCGCGCGCGGTGCCGGCGCCGAGCACGAGGGCAGGGCGCTGCGCCCGCGAAAGGGCGGCGCCGAGGCGGACGATGGCATCCGGATCGCCGGGATTGAGCGTGGCGATGCTGCGCGCGTCCACCCAGTCGCACTCCACATCCCAGTCATCGACCGGCACGGAGACGAAGACCGGACCGCAGGGCGGCGTATGGGTGCCGCTGGGCGGGGCGCTCAAGAACATCTGGGAACAGGCGGTGCCGGGCATCACCGTGCAGATCACGCCGCTGCTGGAGATGCCCGGCGCCGTGCTGCTGGTCATGCAGGACGCCTCCGCCGCCCGCGCGCTGGACCGCCAACTTTCCTTCCGCGGTGCCGCGCGCAGCGTCACCGGCATGGCCGCCATCCTGGCGCACGAGGTCAAGAACCCGCTTTCCGGCATTCGCGGCGCCGCACAGCTCCTCGAGGCGAGCGTCGCCGAGCCGGATCGCGAGCTTGCCTTGCTGATCCGCGACGAGGCCGACCGCATCCGCGATTTGGTCGACCGCATGGAGATGTTCGGCGAGAAGCCGATCGAGCGATCCGCGGTGAACATCCACCGTGTGCTGGAGCGCGTCCGCAAGCTCGCCCAGACCGGGTTCGCCGCGCATATCCGCTTCACGGAGGTCTACGATCCCTCGCTGCCGCCGGTCTGGGGCAATCGCGACCAGCTGGTGCAGGT
>JAFKLU010000142.1 GCA_017304105.1 Sphingomonadales bacterium | reverse complement strand
AACGGCCTTTACAAGGCCGAGGTGATCCACCGGCGGAGGCCGTGGCGATCCTTTGAGGCCATTGAATACGCCACGCTCGAATGGGTGGACTGGTTCAAAAACCGCCGGCTGCTGGCGCCCATCGGCAATATACCGCCCGTTGAAGCCGAGGAACGCTACTACGCCAGGCTGGACGACACTCCGATGGCCACATAATCTAGACCGAATGGCCTCCGGCAATCCCGGGGCGGTTCAGTGAAGCATTCGTGCCAGTTCCATCAATGCTCTCTTCAGACCGCTATGGTCGATCGCGCCGCCGACTGACACACGCAGGTGGGATGACCGATCACTCCCCGCCACTGCAAATACCTGACCCGGGACGACCGACAGTCCAAGTGAAGAGACCCTGTCGACCAGCGCATCGGCATCATCTTCTTGATGGAGGTCGAGCCAGAAATGATATCCTTCACGATTCGCGCGATATGGGAAGCCTGCAAGCAGGCTGGCAACGATGCGCTGCCGTGCAATTGATTCCTCCCGGATGCCTGCGACGAGTTCATCGAACCGGCCGTTCCGGTACCAAAGCGAGACGAGGGCGGCATTGAGTGGCGACGCCATGACAGCAGTTTCGCGAATGTCAGCTGCGAACGGATCGATGGAGCTGACGGATGGCGCCCGGACATAGGCAATTCGCATGACCGGAGAAATCAGCTTTGACGTGCCTGCGACATACCAGCTGCATTCCGGCGCCAGCGCCGCGCAGGGGGGCGGCGAAGCGGACGCCAGCGGGCCATAGGCATCATCCTCAATGATCACCGCGCCGTGCCGGCGCACTGCGGCCACGATGGCCGCGCGCCGCTCCGCTCCCATCGTTGCGGTCGTCGGATTGTCGATGGTGGGGGTCAGATAGACCGTGCGCGCTCCGGAGCGCAGGGCGGCCTCGAGGGCATCGGGCAGCATTCCTTGTTCGTCGGTCGGCACCGGGTTCAGCGCGAGGCGATGGCGCCGCGCCAGGGCGATCATTCCTGGATAGATGAAGGTGGCGCAACAGATCTTGTCACCGGGTTCGAGTAGGGCAGCCACGATGCCGTGCAAGCCGTGCTGCGATCCAGCCGTAATCGCAATTTGACCTGCCTCAGTGGGAACGCCCCGGTCAGTCAACATCGCGGCGGCCAGCGTGCGGTCCGCGATATTACCGATGCTCGGCTGATACTGAAGAATCGGGGAATGCCTGCCCGATCGTAACAGTGCGGTCATACCGGTGCGTATGGCTTCGGGCAGCAAATTGAAGCTCGGTTGCGGGGGCACATTCATGCCCGCTTCGCTTGCCGTCTCGCCAAAGACGGGGAGGGCGACATCATTTCGCACGAAGGTTCCGAGCTTTCCGATGCCTTCGACCAGGCCGGCATTGCGAACCAGTCCATAGGCGCGGGTGACGGTTGTCAAATCGACCCCGAGACGCGCGGCCAGTTCGCGGTGCGTTGGCAAACGCTCGCCCGGCCGAAGCGCGCCGGACCGGATAGCGCCGGTGATGGCATCAGCAATGGTTGAATATCGAGGCCCGGCGCCCAGTTCGATGTCGGCCAGCCAATTATGCATGGACCATCTCAAATTTCTGTATGGCTTTTCTTTGCATACATAACGCCTATGTCGGAGCGGAACAAGGCAGGAGCCGAATTATGGCGCAGCATGCAGACAAATCAGCCGACCGCTGGCCCAAGCTTGATCCGATCAGGACAGGTATCCGAGGCCATTGCCCCCGTTGTGGCGAGGGCCATATTTTCGATGGCTTCTTGAAACTGAGAAGTGGCTGTGAGGTCTGTGGACTATCCTACGACTACGCCGATCCAGCCGATGGACCTGCCTTCTTCGTCATCTGTTTTGCCTGCATTCCGGCCGTGACGTTCGCCCTGTTGCTGCAGATCAAGTTCGGTCCGCCCATTTGGGTGCATCTCCTGACGACCTTGCCTCTAACGCTGGCGACTTGCATCCTGCCGCTGCGGCCATTGAAGGGCTGGCTGGTTTGCGCGCAATATTTCTTCAAGGCCGGTGAAGGACGCACCGCAGCCTCTCCAAGGGAAACTCCGGTATGAACGGAGGCAGCGGTCTCGCTGCGGCGCGAGCAGCAGCAGCGCAACATCTGCGAGCTCAGGGATATTCAGACGAAGCCGCTATCGTTGCGGCAGGCAGGGGCGATGAGTTCGCGGAAGTTCGCATCGCGCTGTCGCTCTGGAAAATCCTGAATGCGCCGACATCACCCCCATACAAGGCCCGCGGCCGACGCCTCCTCGGCGAAGAATGCTGACACTCTTACGCGGCGATCGGCAAGGCCCTGATTTCGGACATTCTGCCACGAATATTTGCGCCCGGTAGCTGTCATTCGTTCAGAGGTCCTTCGCTGGGACGAACGACTGCCAATGTGCCTGGGCCAATCGTCCGTTGACTAAGAGTAATTGCACTTCCGTTGCTTTGAGCTATGAGCACGGCTGATGGGGGCGATCAGAACCTGTTTGCGAGCCAATCGCCTGGCGATAGTGCTCTTTTTGGCGCTTGCTCTGAGCGTCAAGTTGCTCGTGCCGCAGGGGTTTATGCTCGGCGAGGCGGCGGGCGCACGCTATCTGACCGTCCAGCTATGCGATGATGGGATCAGTCACCAAACCACCCGCATCGCGATCCCGGCCGAGGGCGATCCCCACCAGGGCCACGGCCAACCAGACCAGCATTGCCCCTTCACGGCGCTCGCCATGGGCGCGCTCGGCGCGGGTGATCCAGCTGTCGCGGAGAGGGCGACCGTTGTTCCGGGTCTACACGATATCCCGGCGACGTCCCACTGGCATGGCAGATCCATCAATCTTCCGCCGCCCTCGCGCGGCCCCCCAGCTTCCGTCTGAAAACCTGAGCCGGCCCTGCGGCTGATCGCTCCGCGCATAGAGGGTTTGCGCGGCGCTACTCGCATGGGGTCGGACTTGACGCACCGTCCATTCAGCGATTTTCGGAAGATAGTTTCATGCCAATCTTTGCTCGCGGCCTGCGTGCCGCGCTGCTGGCGACAAGCGCCGGCCTTGCCGTTCCTGCCCTTGCGCAGGAACAGGAAATTCACTCGCTTCCATCCGTCAGCGTGAGTACCGCCGCCGGTCCGGGTAGCATCGCCACGCAGCCGCTCACCAATGAGCAGCTCTCGAGGGCGATCCTCGACCTGCGCCAGAGCATGTCGAGCGACACGGCGGATCTGCTGACGCGCCTGCCCGGCGTCAGTGCCAATACCGGCGGCGGCTTCTCGTCCATGCCCGCCATTCGCGGTCTCACCGAGCAGCGCCTCAAGATCCTGGTGGACGGACACCCGATCGATGCTGCCTGCCCCAACGACATGAACTCGCCGCTTTCCTACACCGATCCTCAGACCATCGCGCGGATTGATGTCATCACTGGCGTCTCGCCGGTCAGCATGGGCGGCGACAGCATCGGCGGGGTCATCAATGTCGAGAGCGCCCGCCCCCAATTCGCCGGCAGGGGAGAGACGCTGCTCACCGGCAACGCCTCGACCTTCTATCGTTCCAATGGAGACGGCTTCGGCGGTGCCGTGACGCTCACCGCC
>JAFKLU010000141.1 GCA_017304105.1 Sphingomonadales bacterium | reverse complement strand
CGCTGCTCGATCACGCGCCAGTCCGGTTCTTTGAACACATGCTCGAACATCTCCCGCACCGGCGGCTTGGACTTGCCGAGCGTGCCCACCGCCTCGCCATCCTTCATCGCCTTGCGCACTGCCTGATCCAGCTCCCCGGTGAGCGCCGCGTGCTGCGCCTCGTCCCACGCGCCCAGCCCAATGAGATGCTGCTTCAGCCGCGCGACCGGATCGCCGAGCGGAAACAGGTTCGCCTCGTCGCTCGGGCGATATTTGGCGGGATCGTCGGAGGTCGAGTGGCCCGCAACGCGATAGGTCACGAACTCGATCAGCGTCGCGCCCATGTTCGCCCGCGCCCGCTCCAGCGCCCATTGCGTCGCCGCCCAGATCGCGAGGAAATCATTGCCGTCCACGCGCAGGCCCGGCAGACCGAAGCCGATCGCCCGCGCGGCCAGCGGCGCCTCCTGCGCCCCCGCAATGCCCGAGAAGCTGGAGATCGCCCACTGATTGTTGGTGATGCAGAGCAGCACCGGCACATGATAGACGGAGGCAAAGGTCAGCGCCTCGTGGAAATCGCCTTCAGCCGTCGTGCCATCGCCCACATAAGCGAGCGCCAGCTTGTCGTCCTGCCGATAGGCCGATGCCATGGCCCAGCCGACCGCGTGGATCATCCGGCTGCCAAGATTGCCGGAGAGCGAATAGAAGCCATAATCCCGCGCCGAATAGAGGATCGGGAGCTGGCGCCCGCCCAGCGGGTCCTTCTCGTTGGAGAAGATCTGGTTGACGAGATCCGCCAGCGGATAATCCCGCGCCATCAGCCAGCCGAGCACGCGATAGGTGGGGAAGCACATGTCGCCCGCGCCCAGCAGCAGCGATTGTGCGACGGGGATGGCCTCCTCGCCGGTCGACTTCATGTAGAAGCTGGTCTTGCCCTGCCGATGGGCGCGGAACATGCGGTCATCGAAGATGCGCGTGAGCATCATCGCGCGCAGCCCGCGGATGAGCATGTCCGCCGGGATGTGCGGCGCCCATTCGCCAACCGCCACGCCGCCGTCGTCGAGCACGCGCACGAAGCGGAAGGGAAGCTCGCGCAGATCGAGCCCCGGCGTGTCCGGCGCGGGTCGCCCCATGGCGCCTGCCGGTTCGAGATGGAGATGCGAGAAATCGGGCGTCCCGCCGGGCCGGGCGAGCGGCTCGGGGATGTGGAGAGAGAATGACCGGTCATTCCTCATCGCGGGGACTCTCCGTCGCTTTGTTCTCGCCCCGATAGTCTCACAGCGAGGCTCGAAACGACATTGCTTTCTCGCCCGTCAAAATCGATAATCCGGGAAAACAGTTCCCTGGAGAGCCCCCATGGCGGAACAATATTCTCTGGACGCCTTCGATCGGAAGATACTGGCCGTGCTGCAGGCCGAGCCGGATATCACCGTGGGCGCGCTGGCCGAGCGCATCGGCCTTTCGCAAACGCCCTGCTGGCGCCGCCTCAAGGCGCTGGAGAAGGAAGGCTACATCGCCCGGCGCGCCGTCATCCTCGATGCGCACAGGCTCGGCTTTCTGGTGGATGTGTTCGCGCAGGTCCGCCTCAGCCATCATGATGGCGACACGCTGGACCGGTTCGAGGAAGCGGTGCGCGATCATCCGCAGGTCATTTCCTGCTACTCGATGAGCGGCGAGAGCGACTATCTGATGCGCATCCTGTGCCGCAGCATCGAGGATTATGACAGGTTTCTCAAGAAGACGCTCCTGCACATGCCGGGCGTCGCCTCGGTAAATTCGAGCTTCTCGCTGAAAACGGTGAAGCAGACGACAGATCTGCCGGTGGAACCTTGAACCACGCCTCCTTATCGGGCGTCGGGCCCGGCGAGCCCCCGATCTGGCTCTCCCGATTTGCGCCGACCGGGCTGGAAGACGCATCGTCCCCGCCCGGCCGGCACGCACCGTTCGCCCCGCTCAGACGAACGGATAGGGCACTCCCCAATAGCCATAGACCTCGCGGCCATAGACATGGTCATAGGCCGGCTCCTCGCTCGCATAGCGCGGCGCGTTTTCGAGCCGTGACTTGTCGATATCCACGACATAGCCGCCCAGATCGGTCGAATAGTCGAGCATGTCCCACGGAATGGGATAATGGTCCGCGCCGAGGCCGAACAGGCCACCGAACTCCAGAACGGCATATTCCGCCTTGCCGCCGCGCTTCTCGACCATGAAATTGCGGATGGAGCCGAGCTTCTCGCCGGCACGGTTGTAAACGCTCGTCCCCTCCACCTTGTCGGAGGAGATCAGTCGATTGGTCTCGTTGATCGCGATGCTATCAGCCATGAAATCGTCCTCTCGCCTGTTGCAAATCGGCAGTGACTGGTCACTCGCCTACTCCTTTTCGAACGGACGGGCGCTGGGCCGGTTCCGCCATTCGTCGCAAAGCCCTCACAGGTCGGGCAGGCTCTGGGCGGCGAACCCCCAGCCGTGCAGCGTCTTGTCGCAGGCGCGCGCGATCAGCCGCCCGGCGTCCCCGATTTCATAGGGATGCGCGTCCCTGATCTCGTCCAGTTCATCCCATGAGACCGGCACCGCCACCGGCGCGCCGGGCCGCGCACGCGCCGAATAGGGCATGATCGCGGTGCTGCCCCGCTGGTTGCGCAGATAGTCGATGAAGATCTTCCCCTTGCGCTTCGCCTTGCTCATCGTCGCCACGAAGCGATCGGGCTCCATCATCGCCAGTGCCTCCGCGAAGCGACGCGAGAAGCCCTTGTGCGCCTCCCAGTCATGCCCCGGCGTCAACGGCACGACGACATGGATGCCCTTGCCGCCAGAGAGCATGGCGAAGCTGACGAGGCCGATGTCGGAGAGGCGTCGACGGATGTCGCGCGCCGCCCGTTTCACGTCGTCAAAGTCGAGCCCCTCATCGGGATCCAGATCGAACACCATGCGGTCGGGATGCTCCACATCGTCCGCCCGCGCGCCCCAGCCATGGAACTCGATGGTGCCCATCTGCACGCAGGCGAGCAGGCCCTCGGCGTCCTTGATGTAGAGATAATCCTCCGCGCCGCCGTCCTTCTCGATGATCGGCACATGGAACACATGAGCGCCGAACGAGCCGCTGTCATGCTTCTGGAAAAAGCACTTCTTGGCCCGACCCTGCGGACAGCGCACGAGGCTCACCGGACGGTTCGCCGCGAAGGTCAGCATCAGCGGCGCGATCGCTTCATAATAGGCGGCAAGCTCGCCCTTGGTCTGCCCGCTCTCGGGAAAGATGATGCGATCCGGATTGGTGATGCGCACGCTGGTCGCGGCCTGCGGCGCCCGCTCGGGCTTTTCGGGCTTCACGGCCTTGGCCTCCTTGTCCGAACGCAGCCCGACGAAGCTGCCATGGCGCACGCGGCCCTCCGCCGTCATCTCGGAAAAGGCGATCTCCGCGACCAGCTCGGGCCTGATCCACTGCGCCCCGCGCGCCTCGGCGCGGGGCACATCGGCGGCCGGCCTGTCCTGCGCGAGCGGTGCCATCTTCTGCGCCAGCTCGGCAAGCAGATCGCCATTGAAGCCCGTGCCGACCTTGCCCTTGTAGACGAGCTTGCCACCCGCCTGTTGCCCCAGCAGCAGCGAGGAGAAGGGCCGCGCGCGGGCGCTGC
>JAFKLU010000140.1 GCA_017304105.1 Sphingomonadales bacterium | reverse complement strand
ATTGGCGTCGGGATCGCGGTCCCGGCGATCGGCGCCGCCGTGTTCGCGCGGGCGCCGCGTGTCGCCCAGCCGCCGCTGCCCGAGCCGGGCAAGCCGGCGACGCTCGGCGAGCCCATGCTGGGCCGCATCCAGATCTCCGACGACTGGGCAGTCGGCTGCGACAATCGCCTCTCCTGCAGCGCCGTCTCGCTGGTGCCGGAAGGCGCGGGCAAGGCTTATTCCGTGCTGGTCTCGATCCAGCGCCAGGGCGGCCCCGTCGGCGCGAGCGCGCTGCGCCTGATCGGCGCTGACCAGCTTCGCGGCAAGATCGACCTGGTGGTGGACAATCGCGCCCTCACCCGCGCTACGCCTTCGCATGACATGATCGAGATGCTCGGCCCGGCGGCGCTCGACATCATCCGCGCGCTCGGCTCCAGCTATGCGTTCGAATTGCGCGACAAGAAGACGGTCGTAGATGCGCCTTCGCTGCGCGGGCTGCCTGCGGCGCTGCGCTATATCGACGAGCAGCAGGGGCGCGTCGGCAGCAAGGGCGCGCTCGCCGCGTTGGGCGATGCGCCCGCCGATCTGGCCAAGCCCCTGCCGCCCGATCCGGTCGTCGCGGTCAGCGCCGCAACGGTCGAGGATTCAGCGCCGCTCAGCTTCACGCCCGAGGAGCAGGGGGCCGCGCGCCGCCTCGCCATGTGCGAGGGCCGGCTCGATAACGCGCTTCCGCTGGAAACCCATGCGCTCGACAAGGACCATGCGCTGGTGCTGCTGCCCTGCAATGCGGGCGAGTATAATGTGAGCGCGGTGCCGCTGGTCGCGACAGGCGGGCCGGGGCAATGGCAGTTCCGTATCGCCCGCTTCGATCATGTGCCGGGCTCCACCGGCGATCCGGGCACGCCGCCGCTGATCGTCAATGCCCGCTGGAACCCGGCGCGCGGGGAGCTCTCCAGCTTCGCCAAGGGGCGGGGCCTCGGCGATTGCGGCACGGCCGAGACCTCCCGATGGGACGGCGCGCAGTTCCGCCTGATCGCGGCGCGCCCCATGCCCGTGTGCCGCGGCGCATGGGAATGGCCCGTGCTCTATTCGGCGACCGGGCAGGGCTGATCGATCCCCCCCCGCCCGCAAGGGGCCTCAGCGCCGCACCGTCTCCTTGAGGCCGAGCGCCGGCACGCGGCCAACCGCCTCGGAGGTGCACATGGATCGCACCATGGAAAAGGGGCGGATGTTCTCCGCCCCTTTCGGTTCATGTCGCTCTGGCCGGCTTATTGCTTGCCGGCGACGGAATAAGTGATCGCCGCGTTGCGCGTCTTCTGGAATTCGGGGACGCTGAGGCCGCGGAAGGCGGCGTAGACGTCGATATTCCCGATGCCGAGCACGGCGGCCATCTTCTCCAGCATGAAGAAGATCACGCCATAGTGGATCATGCCGATCCAGTTGCGGCTGCGGATCAGCTCCTTCTCCTCGTCGGTGAGATCGGATTCGACGAACAGGCCCTCCTGATCCTCGACGAAGCGCTTGCGGAAATCGGGCTCGATCAGCCGGTGGAGGAAATGGTTGATGCGGAAGCCCTTGACCGCGCGGTCGATGGTGAAGGGATAGGTTCCCTCGATCTGCTCGACGCCGGCAAGCTCGTGCTTGGCGCGGGCGCGCAGCGCCTCGTCGCTCTCAGCGGGCGGGGTCTCGTCGCCCAGATCCTCGAACAACATGGTGGCGATCGCGGTCATGGAGGGCAGGAAATAGCTCTGATGGAGCTGCTTGACCTTGGGGCTGAGCGCGCCGCGCATGAGCAGCCACATGACCACTTCTGCCCCTTCCCAGCCGCCCAGCCGCGCCAGATCGACCACAGTCGCATCGAGCAGCGATTCGGGATTGTTGGCGAGCCGGTCCATGAACTCCATGTCCCACTCGGTGTTGTTGAAGCCCGCGCGCTCGCCATGCACCTGGTGGGAGAGGCCGCCGGTGCCGGCGATCGCGACCTTGATGTCCTTGGGATAGCTCTGGATCGCGCGGCGCAGCGACTTGCCGAAATTCCAGAAACGCTTGGCCTTGGGGATGGGGTGCTGGAGCACACCGCACTGCAGCGGCACGAGCTTCACCGGCCAGCCATGCTCATGGTCGAGCAGCACGGACAGCGGCGAGAAGGCGCCATGGTCGAGGCCCATGCCCTGCCAGTAGGACAGGTCGAACTCGTCGGCGACGAGGCACTCGGCGATATGCTTGGCCAGCTCCGGGTCGCCCTTGATCGGCGGCAGATCGCGCTGCCCGCCGCCTTCGTCCGCCGGCGAATATTCCTCGCCCACGCCGAGCGCGAAGTGGGAATAATGCTCGAAGAAGGACGTCATGTGATCGTTGTAGACGTAGAAGATCACGTCCGGTTTTTCCCGCGCCAGCCACTCCTTGACCGGCCGGAAGCCCTCGAAGATCGGCGCCCAGACCGGATCGTCATATTTGTTCGCGTCATGCGCGAAGGCGATGGTGGGTGTGTGCGAGACGGCGAATCCGCCGATTATCTTTGCCATTTGACCTCTCCAGATCCGCGAGGCGAACGGAATCGCCCCAACCAACGAGACGATGTCTCAGATGTTTGTATGCTAGGCAAACGGAATTGACGGATCGGGCCGTCGCCCTGAAGCGCCTAGGCGTGCGCGTCGCCTGCCGCGCGAACGGACATGAGCTGCGAGGGGAAGGCGGTGACGAGCGCCTGCGCGTCCTTCCAGTCCGCCCGCAGCCAGCGCTCATGATCCTCGGCATGGAGGATGACGGGCATGGTGCGCGGATTGGTGGCCCCCACCAGCCGGTTGGGCGCGCAACTGAGCAGCGCGAAGCTGCGCACCTCGCTGTCGCGCCAGATGCCGGCAAGCGCGAAGATCGGCGCGGCGGGCAGGCTGAACCAATGAGCCATGCGCTTGCCGGTGCGCGGGTCGCTCGCCTGGCTCCAGATCTGAAAGCTGGTGACGGGCACGAGGCAGCGGAACTGGGTGTGGCGCAGCGTGCCGATCCAGAACGGGCTGGCTAGATTGCGGACCTGTGCGACCGGGGAACCGCCGGCCAGCGCCGCGCCGGGTGGCGGCGGCACGCCCCACAGGCGCGGGACGATTTCCCGCAGTCCCCCGCGGCCGCCGATGATGACCGGCGCGAACCGGCCCGGCGTCGCATAGCCGCCATCCCACGGGTCGCGCCCCGGATCGGCGCCGAAAGTCCGCGCAATGGCCGCTGCGTCGGCATCGAGGCGATAGAGCTGGGTCATGCGCCGCGAGTCCGGCGCGGGGCCTTGCGGCCGGGAAGCGCGGCCGCCAATATGCCGCCATGACCGATCCGCACGCCAGGGCCCTTATCGATCGTCTCGGCCTCGCGCCGCACCCGGAAGGGGGCTGGTATCGCGAGACGTGGCGCGCCGATGCGCCGCCCGGCGCGCGCGCGGCCGCAACGGCGATCCACTTCCTGCTGGAGCAGGGGCAGCGATCGCACTGGCACAGGGTGGACGCGACGGAAATCTGGCTCTGGCATGCCGGCAGCGCGCTGCTGCTCTCCACCGCCCCGGACGATGCCGGGCCGGTGACCGCCCGGCGGCTGGGGGGTGATCTGCTCGCGGGCGAGGAGCCACAGTATGTGATCGCGCCGCATCACTGGCAGGCGGCGCAGGCGGACCGGGGCTGGGCGCTCGTTTCCTGC
>JAFKLU010000033.1 GCA_017304105.1 Sphingomonadales bacterium | reverse complement strand
CGGCGAGCCGCCTCGATCTGGCGCGCGGTGACCCGCTCGGGCTCCATGGCCTTGAGGCCGTAGGAGCCGAAATTGAGGTCCGTGCCGCCCTTCGCGTCGCCCTTGATGCGACCCTTGAAGGTCTTGCGGAACTTGGTTTTCTTCGGTTGCAGCATGATGCTCTACCCTATTCTCAGCGCGCCGGGCGCACGCCGGAGGTCTGAGCCTCCAGCATGAGACGGTCGGTCGCCATCGGATCGTGGCCGAGAATCTCGCCCTTGAAGATCCAGACCTTGATGCCGCAGACGCCATAGGCGGTGTGCGCCTCGGCCTCGGCATCGTCGACATTCGCACGCAGCGTGTGAAGCGGCACGCGGCCTTCGCGATACCACTCGACGCGGGCGATCTCTGCGCCGCCGAGACGGCCGCCGCAGGTGATCTTGATGCCCTCGGCGCCCAGACGAAGCGCCGACTGCACCGCGCGCTTCATGGCGCGACGGAACGCGATACGACGCTCGAGCTGGTCAGCGACGCCCTGCGCAACGAGCTTCGAGTCGATCTCGGGCTTGCGGATCTCGACGATGTTGAGCGACACGTCGCTCTTCGTCATCTCGCCCAGCTTCTTGCGCAGCTTCTCGATGTCTGCGCCCTTCTTGCCGATGATGACACCGGGACGGGCAGCGTAGATCGAGACGCGGCACAGCTTGGCCGGACGCTCGATCACGACCTTGGAGATCGCGGCCTGCGGCAGCGTCTTCATGACATACTTGCGGATCTCCAGATCCTCAAGCAGCAGGCGACCATAGTCACGACCCTCGGCGAACCAGCGGCTATCCCAGGTGCGGTTGATCTGCAGGCGCAGACCGATCGGATTGCTCTTGTGACCCATGGATCAGGCCTCCTCTTCCGCAGCTTCACGAACGACGATGCGCACGCGGCTGAAGGGCTTCAGGATGCGGGTCGACTTGCCACGACCACGCGCATGGAAGCGCTTCATCGTGAATGCCTTGCCGACGCTCGCCTCGGCGACGACGAGCGCGTCGACGTCGAGATTGTGGTTGTTCTCGGCGTTCGCGATGGCGCTCTGCAGCACCTTGCGAACATCGACCGCCATGGCGCGCTTCGAGAAAGCGAGCACATTGAGCGCGTCCTCGACCTTGCGGCCACGGATCAGCGCGGCGACGAGGTTCAGCTTCTGAGCCGAACCGCGGATCTGCGTGCCGACGGCGAGCGCCTCATTGTCGGCGACGCGACGGGGAGCTTTTTCCTTGCCCATTAGCGCTTGCCCTTCTTGTCGGCAGCGTGGCCGGGGAAGTAGCGCGTCGGCGCGAACTCGCCCAGCTTCATGCCGACCATGTCCTCGTTGATCGAGACAGGAACGAACTTCTTGCCGTTATAGACGTTGAACGTCAGGCCAACGAACTGCGGAAGAATCGTGGAGCGACGCGACCAGGTCTTGATCGGACCGCCACGGCCCGAATTCTCCTGCGCGGTCTCTGCCTTCTTGAGCAGATGCAGGTCCACGAAGGGACCTTTCCAGACGGAGCGAGCCATCGCTTACCTCTTCTTCTTCGCGTGACGCGACCGGATGATGAACTTGTCGGTCGCCTTGTTGTGACGAGTACGGCCACCCTTGGTGGGCTTGCCCCACGGGGTCACCGGATGACGGCCGCCCGAGGTCCGGCCTTCACCACCACCGTGCGGGTGGTCGACCGGGTTCTTCGCGACGCCGCGGGTGAGCGGACGCTTGCCGAGCCAGCGGTTGCGGCCGGCCTTGGCGAGGTTCTGGTTGGCGTTGTCGGGGTTCGACACCGCGCCCACCGTGCCCATGCAGTCAGAGCGGATGTAGCGCTGCTCGCCCGAGCCCAAACGCACGATCACCATGCCGCGATCGCGGCCGACGAGCTGAGCGTAGGTGCCGGCCGAACGGGCGATCTGCGCGCCCTTGCCCGGCTTCATCTCGATGTTGTGGATGATGGTGCCGACCGGCATCTGGCCCAGCTCCATCGCATTGCCCGGCTTCACGTCGGTCTTCTTGCCGGCGATCACCTTGTCACCCGGCGCGAGGCGCTGGGGGGCCAGGATATAAGCCTGCTCACCGTCCGCGTAGGTCACCAGAGCGATGAACGCCGTGCGGTTCGGGTCATATTCCAGACGCTCAACCGTGCCCTCGACGTCCCACTTGCGACGCTTGAAATCGATGATGCGATAGCGCTGCTTGTGGCCGCCGGCGATGCCGCGCGAGGTCACGTGGCCCTTGTTGTTGCGGCCACCGGTCTTGCGCTTGCCTTCGGTCAGCGCCTTGACCGGCTTGCCCTTGTGCAGAGCGGACCGGTCGACGAGGATCAGGCCGCGCTGGGCCGGGCTCGTCGGATTGTAATGCTTGAGTGCCATTTCTCAGTCCGCCCTCAAATGCCCGTGGTGACGTCGATCGACTGGCCTTCAGCCAGCGTCACGACAGCCTTCTTCACGTCCGAACGCGTGTAGGGACGCCCCTGCCAGCGCTTCGACTTCCCCTTGGTCACGATCGTGTTGACCGACTTCACGGTCACGCCGAACAGCGCCTCGACGGCAGCCTTGATCTCGGGCTTGGAGGCGTCGCGAGCGACCTTGAACACAACTGCGTTGTGCTCGGAGACCAGCGTCGCCTTCTCGGTGATGTGCGGCGCGAGCACGACGTCATAGTGACGGGTCGCGACCGCTGCCTGTGCCGGCTTCTTAGCCATTGAAGCGCGCCTCCAGCTGCTCGACTGCGGCCCGGGTCAGCACCAGGCTGTCCGCGCGCAGGATGTCGTAAACATTGGCACCGATGGCGGGGAGCACATTGACACCGACGAGGTTGGAAGACGCCTTGGCGAAGGAGACGTTGATCGCCTCGCCGTCAATGAACAGCGCCTTGTTGAGGTTGAGCTTGGCGAGCTGCCGTGATGGCGCCGCTCTTGGCCTTGGCCGAAAGCGCCATCTTGAGGCCGAGAGCGCGGACCTTCTTGTTCAGCGAGTGACCGAACGTGCGGGCGCGCTGACCGTGAGCCTTACCACCGCCGATGAAGATCGGGGCGCGGCGATCGCCATGACGAGCCGTACCGCCGCCCTTCTGGCGACCGAACTTCTTGCCCGTGCGGGCAACATCCGAGCGCTCGCGGGTCGCGGCCGCGGGAGCGCGGCGCTTCTCGAGCTGCCAGGTAACGACGCGGTGCAGGATGTCCGCGCGCGGCTCCAGGCCGAACACGTCGTCGCTGAGCTCGACGTCGCCGGACGACTTGCCGCCGTCGAGGGTGAGAACATTGAGTTTCATCGATTAGCCCTCCTGGCCTTCGGTCGCCTCGGGCGCCGCAACGTCCTCGGCGGGCGTCTCGGCCGGCGCTTCCTGGTTGTTGCTGTTCGCCGCCGACTTGATGCTGGCCGGGTACGGCGCATCGGTCGGACGATCGACCTTCACGGCATCCTTGACGAGCAGCCACGTGCCCTTCGAGCCCGGAACCGAACCCTTGACGAACAGCAGGCCGCGCTCGACGTCCGTGCGGACGATCTCGAGATTCTGCTGCGTGCGCTGACGGTCGCCCATGTGGCCGGCCATCTTCTTGTTCTTGAACACGCGGCCCGGATCCTGGCGGTTACCCGTCGAACCGTGCGCACGATGGCTGATCGACACGCCGTGCGTGGCGCGCATACCACCGAAACCCCAGCGCTTCATGGCGCCGGCGAAGCCCTTGCCCTGCGTGTGGCCCGTCACGTCGACCAACTGGCCGGCGATGAAGTGGTCGGCGGCGATTTCCGCGCCAACATCGAGCAGGGCGTCCTCGGCAACGCGGAACTCGGCGACCTGCGCCTTGGGCTCCACCTCTGCCTTGGCAAAGTGCTCGCGCTGCGGCTTGGCGACATTCTTCGCCTTGGCCGTGCCGGCACCGAGCTGAACGGCCACATAGCCGTCACGATCCAGTTCGCGACGGGCGATGACCTGGTTGCCTTCGAGCGCCAGGACGGTGACGGGCACGTGGCGGCCATCATCCTGGAACAGGCGGGTCATGCCCACTTTCTTCGCGATCACGCCTGTGCGCATGATCAAATCCTTCCAAATAGAGGCCCATGCTTGCGGCAGGGGCTTATCCAACGAAAAACCGCCCGAGGCCCGAAAGCCCAAGCGGCCAACCCGAATGTCTGATGCGTTACCCCGTCCGGGTTGGATGCCCTCGAACCCGATGATCGGGAAGAGAGCGACGGGGACGCAGCCCGGGCGAACCCGGCGGTATCCAACTGTCGCGCGAGGCGCCCCAAAGGAGCGCCCCGCCACGGCCATCAGGCCAGTTTGATCTCGACGTTCACACCGGCGGCCAGGTCGAGCTTCATCAGCGCATCGACGGTCTGCGGCGTGGGCTGCACGATATCAAGCATGCGCTTGTAGGTGCGGACCTCAAACTGTTCACGGCTCTTCTTATCGATGTGAGGACCACGGTTGACCGTGAACTTCTCGATACGCGTCGGCAGAGGAATGGGACCGCGAATGAGAGCACCCGTACGACGAGCGGTATCGGCGATGTCGCCGGTCGCCTGGTCCAGCACGCGATGATCGAATGCCTTCAGACGAATACGGATATTCTGCGTTTCCATTGTCCACTACCGATGTGAAAGAGCCAAAAATAAAACCGCCTCACCCTGATGGCCCGGTGCCGTTCGGCACTCATGAGGCCCGCGCGAAGCGGTAAAAAAGCGAGCCGTCCGAATCACCAGACCCGGACGGCTCGCTGCCTATATTACTTCGTGATCGTCGCGACAACCCCCGAACCGACGGTCCGGCCGCCTTCGCGAATAGCGAAGCGGAGACCCTGGTCCATGGCGATCGGAGCGATGAGCTTGACGCCCAGCTTCACGTTGTCGCCGGGCATGACCATCTCGGTACCCTCGGGCAGAACCACTTCGCCCGTCACGTCGGTCGTGCGGAAGTAGAACTGCGGACGATAGTTGGCGAAGAACGGCGTGTGACGGCCACCTTCGTCCTTCGAGAGGACATAGACCTCTGCGTCGAAGTCGGTGTGCGGGTTCACGGAGCCCGGCTTGGCCAGAACCTGACCACGCTCGACTTCGTCACGCGCAACGCCACGGATCAGCGCGCCGATGTTGTCGCCAGCCTCGCCCTGATCGAGCAGCTTGCGGAACATCTCGACGCCGGTCACGGTCGTCTTCTTGGTGGGCTTGAGGCCGACGATCTCAACTTCCTCGCCAACCTTGACCACGCCGGTCTCGACCCGGCCGGTCACGACGGTGCCGCGACCCGAGAGCGAGAACACGTCTTCGATCGGCATCAGGAACGGACGGTCGACCGGACGGGCCGGCTGCGGGATGTAGGCATCGACGGCGTCCATGAGCGCCTTGATCGAATCCTTGCCGATCGCGTCGTCACGGCCTTCGAGAGCGGCCAGAGCCGAACCCTTGACGATGGGGATGTCGTCGCCCGGGAAGTCGTAGCTGGAGAGCAGCTCGCGCACTTCGAGCTCGACGAGCTCCAGGAGCTCCTCGTCATCGACCTGGTCGACCTTGTTCATGTAGACGACCAGCGCCGGCACGCCGACCTGACGGGCCAGCAGGATGTGCTCGCGGGTCTGCGGCATCGGGCCGTCGGCAGCGTTCACGACGAGGATCGCACCGTCCATCTGCGCGGCGCCGGTGATCATGTTCTTCACATAGTCAGCGTGGCCGGGGCAGTCGACGTGCGCGTAGTGACGAGCGGCGGTCTCATACTCGACGTGAGCCGTCGAGATGGTGATGCCACGCTCGCGCTCCTCGGGAGCCTTGTCGATGTTGGCATAGTCGGTGAACGTCGCGCCACCGGTCTCCGAGAGAACCTTGGTGATGGCAGCGGTCAGCGTGGTCTTGCCATGGTCGACGTGACCGATGGTGCCGATGTTGCAGTGCGGCTTATTCCGCTCGAATTTAGCCTTAGCCATTTCCTACCTCTTTTCGCTCAATAGCTTGGGTTCAACCGCTCGGGGAAGCCTCGCGAAGGCGCCCCCATAGCAGCAAATTTTCATAAAGCCAGCCCTTTCGGTGAAGGGACAATCCCCGCTTTCCGTTCGTCCCGAGCTTGCCGAAGCGCCGTCCTTTTCCTCCATTTGCTGAAGAGGAAGGGATGCGGCTCCGGCAGGCCCGGCCCGGACGGTCCCGTGGGACCGCGCTTCTTAGGCGAGCTTGGCCTTCACCTCGTCGGCTACGTTCTGGGGCACTTCGTCGTAGTGCGAGAACTGCATCGAGTAGTTCGCGCGTCCCTGCGTGAAGGAACGAAGCGTGTTCACGTAGCCGAACATGTTCGCCAGCGGCACCATCGCCTCGACGACCTGCGCGTTGCCACGGGTGTCGGTGCCCTGAATCTGGCCGCGCCGCGAATTCATGTCGCCGATCACGTCGCCGAGATACTCTTCAGGCGTGACCACCTCGACCTTCATCACCGGCTCGAGCAGCTTGATGCCGGCCTTCTGCGCACCCTCGCGCATCGCGGCACGGGCGGTGATTTCGAAAGCCAGAGCCGACGAGTCGACGTCGTGATAGGCGCCGTCATACAGGTTGATCTCGAAATCGATGATCGGGAAGCCGATCAGCGA
>JAFKLU010000032.1:7481-8699 GCA_017304105.1 Sphingomonadales bacterium | reverse complement strand
GTCCAGCCTTTCCTCAATGCGCGCCCAGCTCGGCGCGCCGGGAGATGATATAGGTCTCGTTGTTGAACCACAAACCCCGATGCGCATGGAGAATGTCCCGCGTCGCGTCGACATAGCGGTTGCGGTTGAGGATCGCCGAGAGGCGCGCATCCTCGATCTGCGCGACATAGCTCGCCGCATTCCAGGCCGCGAGCAGCGTGGACATGCCGAACTCCCCTTCCGGCACGACCTCGGTCGCGAGCATGCGGATCGGATAGCGGAACACCGATTCCGCGTCGCTCAACTCATGGAAGCGGTAGTTGCGCGCCTGGCTGCCGAGCTCCTGCTCGACCGCCTGCATGAGCTGCGCGCGGCCGGTGACGAAGGGGTCCTCCCCCGGCCAGACCGAGCGGACCAGCTCCAGCCCCGGATCATGGCCATAGCCATGGATGCCGAGCAGTCGGCCATTGGGTCGCAGCGCCCGCACCAAAGGCGCCACCACCTTGCCCGCCTTGAAGTCGATCGGCGCACGGGCACGATAGGGATGCGAGAGCAGCACGAAGTCGAAGTCCGCCCGCGCGAAGCCCCGGCGCGGAATGATCGAATCCAGCACGAACTGCTGGTCCTTGCGATAGATTACCAGCACCGCCGGCGTCTGCGTCACCGGATGGCCGCTCTGCTGGCTGACCTCGACCTGCCAGTTCTGGTCGATCACCGGCTGCAGCGCGGCGATGGCTTCCTCGAAGTCGCCGGCGGTCGAGCCTTCCAGCGCCACCTCGGTCCAGCTCATCGCGCTGGCCGCCACCGGCTTCGAGGGCTTGAGATAAGGCGCATCGGCATAATTGAGATTGGTGACAACCAGCACCGTCGCCGGATGCTCCTGGAAGCGGTCCGGCATCTTCTCCAGCATCAGCCGGACATTCTCGATGCTGATCTCCTTGGCGACCACATAGAATGGCAGCCAGGGATAGCGCTTGTGCGCGCCGCGCAGCAGCCGGGCGAAGGCGGTGCCGTCGCCCGAACCGCCGTCGAACAGGCGGATGGCGGGCGGCTCGGGCTGGGTCAGCGTCAGTTGCTCCAGCGCCTTGTCCGCCACCATATGCTTCTCCGACGTCGTGTTGACGAACATCAGATATTTCTGGCGGTTGTCGTAGAAGCGGAAGCCGTGGACCGGATCGATCCCGTGCTCCATCCCCTTGATCGCCGAACGCAGATTGGTGGCGGAAGGCCCGCCCTTCT
>JAFKLU010000032.1:0-7419 GCA_017304105.1 Sphingomonadales bacterium | reverse complement strand
CCGTCTCGAGCGTCACTCGCCCGCCCTGCTGCAGGCGGCTGACCAGCTTTCCGTCATTCACCGCCTGCCGGCCGAAGGTCGTCTGCGCGATCTGCATGCGCCGACAGGCTTCGTCGATCTGGGCGAGCAGGGTCTCGGCGTCTCGCGTGTTCCCGGCAGGGCCCATTCTTTGTCTTTCTATCGTGGAAACAGGGCTTGCATAATGCGATTTATCGGATAACAAAAATGTATAAATATTGAGCCGACAGGCAACCCAAAATGCCACATTAGAAGTGGCTTGGAGAGCCAACGGCCTCGCAATGTCCGAATGATCTGCTATAGGGTGCGTTGGGCGGGCGAATAAGTCGGGGGTTACTTAAGTGATCGAGAGCAATGCAGCGACTGGTTCCCTCCCCAATGTAGTTGCTGACGAATTGCGTAGCTTAATTGTCCGCGGCGCGCTCCTTCCTGGAGAACATCTGGGGCAAACGCAGCTGGCCGAGCGTTTTGGACGCAGCAAGGTTCCGATCCGCGAAGCCCTCAAGCTTCTGGCAACGGAAGGTTTTCTTCGTCACGATCGCAACCGCGGATATTTCGTGGCGCCGCTCGACTATGAGGAAGCGCTGCAGCTCTACAAATTGCGGCGCTGGCTGGAAGCCGAGCTCTTGTCTTCCGCACGGTGGCCGGAGGACAGCGAGATCGCCGCATTCCGGGCCCAGTTCGATGCGCTGGATGCGATCGATCGCCGTTCCGATTTCAACAAGTGGGCGCTGGCGCTTGAGCGGCTGCGTTACGCCATTTTCGATCTGTCTCCGCAAAAGATCCTGCTTCGCGAGGCCACAAGGCTGTGGACCCTGACCGACCGCTATCGCGCCCTCATGCAGCGCGAACAGGGAGAAAGCCCCGAGCGCCGCTTGATCGATGCGTTACAGGCGCGCGATCGTGGACGTCTCATCTCTGATTATCTGGCCGCGCGTGCCACGGTCGAAGCGGCGCTGGAACAGGCCTTCCACAAGCAGGAAGCGGCTTGATCCTTTCCATTTTCACTGTCTCCACGCTTCAGAGGGCAAAAGCCCTGGCAAAGAATATCCAATATTGTTAGGCAACATCCGGTAACTCTGATGACTGGAATTGCATGGATATTATCGATTGCCATAGTCTGGTAGTTTCGCCCGACCGCACCCGTTATCCTTTCGCGGCGGAAGCGCCGCCGCCTTCGCCCGGTGAGTTGGAGAATTGTCTCGACGTTTCCGGCCTCTGGGCGGCGTTGCAGGCGCGGACCTTGTCCGGCGCCGTCCTTGTCCAGCGCAATCGCTTCTATGGCTATGACAATCGCCTGATCTGCGATCTCGTGCGCTGCTCTCCGGCGCTGCGCGCCCTGTGCAGCGTGGATGGTCGTCGTCCGGATTGCGCGGCGTTCGCCGAGACGCTGATCGCCCGGGATGGCGCCTTCGGCCTGCGCTTCATGGAGCCGGAGAAGGGCGCCGATCTCGCCTGGCTTGCCGGCGATCATGCCCGCGCAGCGTGGCGGGTCGCGGCCGATCTCGGCGCAATCATCGACATTCATGTCTTTCCATGGAATCGTACGGAGGCTTTGACGGCGCTCCTGCCGCTCCTGGACAGCTTCGGCCAGGTGCCGGTGTTGCTGGACAATCTTGGCAATGGACCGGTCGGGGCGGATGTGGAGGATTTCGGCATCGATGATCTGCTGCGTCGGATCATCGCTCATCCGAACGTGACGCACAAAGTGAGCGACATGACGATCTCCCGCATCGAGAAGGCGGGGCTTAACCCGGCGCTCTGGATGGAGCGGTTCGCGAAACTGGCCGGCGCCGAGCGCCTCGTCTGGGGATCCGATGTGCTTCCTGCGGGGCGTGACCTTGCCCAAGCGGCCGCGCGCGCCCTGTCAGCGACTGCGACGCTTTCGACCGGGGACCAGCGTGCCGTCCTGCGCGATACGGCAGCGCGAATATTCGGTTTTATGGATGTGCAAGCCTAGCCGTCCCTGCGCGTTTGCAGGCTGTGATATTTGAACTGGCGCCGCGCTTCATCGAGGCGCATGCCCGTGCGGCACGCGGCGCGGATCTGCTCCTCTGCGGCGGCGATTTCCTCGGCGGCGTCCAGCACGGCACCCTCATGCTCCCGGGGCAACACGATGACGCCGTCCGGATCGCCTCGCATGATATCGCCGGGCTGAACGCGCGCCCCCCCGATATTGACCGGTACATCCATCTGGTCGACCTGCACCCGGTCCTTGCCGGTCCGCATCCAGTGCCCCTTGCTGAACACCGGATAGCGGAGCTTGCGGCAGAGCGCGACATCGCGGCTGATCCCGTCGATCACCGTGCCGGCGAGGCCGCGACGGTGAGCGATCTCGGTGAGGATGTCGCCCCAGATGGTCGCGTCCTCGCGTCCGCCATTGTCGATCACCACCACATGGCCCTCGGGTACGTCATCGATATAGTCGCCGACCGTGCCGGGCGGCTTGGCGGCGGGACCGCACAACATGGTGAAAGCGCGGCCTGTCATCTCGAAGGTGGGATCGCGGCCGGCGATCCTGTAACATTGGCCGACGACGCCGAGCCGATCGAGCGCATCGGAGAGGGTCGCGGTGTCCAGCTTCGCCGCGCGCGCGACATTCTTGTCCTCGGCCATGACGCGTGTCAGTCCTTCTGCAGCATATGTTCGTAATTGCCGCCCCTTGTCCGGCCGGACGACGATCGCCGCACTGCCGTCGGCCACGACATAGTCGCCCGGATATACAGTGACCGGGCCGATCTGAACCGGCTCGTTGGTTGCCTTCTCCACGACGCGGGTGCGGGCCGTCAGGCAGGTGAGCTGGTTGGTGAAGATCGGGAAGGCGAGGTCGCGGGCCTCGTCGATGTCCCGCACCGGCCCATCGGCGACTACCGCGCGCACCTGCGCCTTCATCGCGCCGCGCGTCAGCAGTCCGCCCCAGCAGCCCGCATTGACGCCCGCACGCTGCTCCACGACGATGATCGACTGCGCGTTCGAGGCTTCGATTGCCGTCGTGCCGAGATGGCGGGCCGGGCCGGGCGGTGGATCGCCGGTGCCGAGCCGGACGGTCACCGCAATGCCGGCCACCCGGCCATGACCGGACTCGCGCGGCAGACCGGTGACCTGGCCGTCAAGCTCCAGCTTGTCGAGCGCATCGGAGAGCGCACACGTGTCGATCGCGCCAAGACGGGCGAGGAGGTCGGCCGTGTCGCTCATGCCTTGGCCGGCGGATCGAGCTTGAACAGCTTTATCGCGTTGCGGAACATGATGTCGTCCTTCTGGTCCTCGCTCAGCCAGTCGAAGCCGGTGATGAACGGCGCGATATCATCCAGCGTCCTGCCTGTGTGCGGATCGATCGCCGAGCCGACGCCCGGGCATTCGGCGCCGAACAGGCAGCGATCATGGCCCACCGTGTTGATCAGCAGCCGCAGCGCGTCCTCCGAATAGAGCACGGTGTCATAATAGATGTTGCGCATCTTCTCGATGAAGTCCTCGCCGCGACGGATCGCCGAGGCGCGGAAGCGGCCGATATGATAGGGGATCGCGCCGCCGCCATGGCTGCAGATGATCTTGAGCGACGGAAAGTCCTTGAACACGTCGCTCTCGACCAGGCCATAGACCGCCATCGTCTCCTCGAGCAGGAAATTGAGTGTATAGGGCGCGCGGGACGAGCGCGATCCGGCTGAGTGGATATGCGCCGGTACGTCGAGCTCGCAGAGCTTCTCGTAGAGCGGATACCAGTAGAGCTGACGCACGCAGCGCTCCAGCTCTGGCAGCACATTCTCGATCGGCTCTCCTGCGACCTGAGGCAGGCCGCAGATCGGCGCGAAACGATCGGGCATGAGCTGGCACTGGCGGGCGATGATGTTGTTGGTCGCCTCGGTGAACCAATGAACGAGATAGCCCGGCTTTTCCGAATGCATCATCTGGAAAGGGCGGGGGCTCAGCAACTGATAGTTGGTGCCGACCCGGTCCAGCATGTCGAGATGGCCGCAGGGCGCCATCTCCTTCTTGTTGGTGTAAGAGAGGATCTCCTCGTCAGTGAGATCGGGGAAGCGCTTCCCATGCTCGCCGCGGTGCGAAAGCAGCAGCGACTTGTAGACCCAAAGCTCAGCGGGCGCGCTGACATGGCCGTGGCAGTCGACGATCATCGGTCAAATCCTCCCCGTGGACTATTGCGAAGTCCAGAACGAATACAATTTCGTATAACTATCTTGGGAAGATGGTCAAGCGCTCGGGAGAGAAGATTGGGGTCGCTTCCGTTGGGACGGACACGCGCTAGAACATCGGATGCCGCGCGTTGCGCTTGTCCGAGACCGGCTGGCCGACCGCCCAATGCTCGACGATGAGGCCGTCCTGGACGCGGAAGATGTCGACGAAGGCGAGGCCGGCATCATCCGGTCCGCGCGTCATGTAATGGAACACCATGACCTCATCGCCATCCGCCATCACCTTGTAGATGATGCTCTGGTTGGCCTCGTCTTCCTTCCATCCCCGCGTCGAGAAGAAGGCGAGGGTGGCCTCCTTGTCGCTTTGTCCCTCCAGATCATGCGCAAAGTCCGGATAGCGCTCGATGAAGTCGTCGGCGAGATAGCGCTGCATCGCCTCGAGCGGTTTGCGATCGAAGAAGGCGAGCTGGTTGAAGCGATTGACCACGGCCAGCGGTGAGCGGTCATCCTCCGAAAAGGCGAGACGTTCGGTGGCCGATTGCGGCCGGCTGGGAGAGGGGAGCGGCATAAGGCCTCACCACATCGCATTGCCGTTGGCGCTGGTCGCGGGCACCGGCTGCTTGACGTCCCAATGCTCGCTGATCTTGCCGTTCGTGAAGCGGAACACGTCGATATGCGCCTCGTTTACGTCGGTACCCGGCACGTTGAACAAGTAATGAACGAGGACATAATCGCCTTCCGCGACGATGCGCTGCGGTCCCAAGGTCGGCTTGGGCGCATCCGGCCTGCCCCATTCCTCCTTGAGATAGTCGATCGCGCCCTGCTTGCCGTCCTTGATGATCGGGCTATGCTGCTTGTAGCTGGGGTGGAGCCAGCGATCGATCGCACCCATCACGTCGCCCTTGCCGACCTCCGCAACATAGGCGCGGTAATTCTTGAGCGAATCGGCGCGCTTCACCTTGGGATCAGGCTTTCCACAGGCCGGGCTCTCGACCGAATCCTTGCGGCCAATCGCCGCATCATAATTCTGGAAGCCGCAGCCCATGCCGTTCTGGTGCGGCATCTGCGCAGGCATGTCCTGGATCACGTCCCAATGTTCGGCGATCTTGCCATCCCTGACGCGCCAGAGATCGACGAACAGCTTGGCCTTGCCGTCGGCATTGACGCTGTGATGCATGACCGAGAAAATGTCACCGTCGACCAGCACCATGTCGATGACATGGGCCTGCGGCGGCGGCGCCGGATCGGGCTTGGGCGCAGCAAAGATCTTCGCGAAATAAGCGCGGTGACCGGCGACGCCTTTGCCGATCATGGGGTTGTGCTGAATGAAGTCCGGGTCGGCGAATTCGGCATAGGCGCCGAAATTATGCTCGATGAAATAACGGTTGAGGAAGGCGGTCGCCACCTTGCGCGTCGCCTCGGTCTGCGCGTCGTGATCGACAGGCATGGCCGCTGTGCCCGTCTCATGGCGTTCATGCTGGGCTTGAGCGCAGGTTGTCCATGCGATGCCGACGGCAGCCAGCAGCAGTCCCAATGTCCTGTTCATGGTCATTCCTCTCCGAGATGATGGCCCGCAAGTCGTTCGAGTTGCTTGACGATGGCCGAATGATCGAGCCCGCCTTCGCCATTGCCGCGTGCGCTGTTCAGCAGTTGCTGGCAGAAGGCGGTCTGGGGCAGGGGGAGGCCGAGCTCATTGCCCCCGGCAAGGGCGAGGGCCAGATCCTTGTGATGCAGGTCGATGCGGAAGCCGGGATTGAAGGTGCGCTTGAGCATGCGCTCGCCATGCACTTCGAGCACGCGCGATGAAGCGAAGCCGCCGAGCAGTGCCTCGCGCACCCGCGCGGGATCGGCGCCGGCCCTGGATGCGAACAACAGGGCCTCGCCCACGGCCGCGATGTTGAGCGCGACGATGATCTGGTTGGCGACTTTCGCGGTCTGGCCTGCGCCGCTTTCTCCGACATGGGTGATGTTCTTGCCCATCGCCTCGAACAGCGGCAGGGCGCGGGCAAAGGCATCCTCGGGTCCGCCGACCATGATGGTGAGCGTCGCCGCCTTCGCGCCGACCTCGCCGCCGGAGACGGGCGCGTCGAGATAGAAGCAGCCCAGTGCCGAGATGCGGCTGGCGAAATCCTTCGTTGCGAGCGGCGAGATCGAGCTCATGTCGATGACGAGCTTGCCCGCGCTGAGACCTTGGACCACGCCCTGATCACCGAACAGCGTGGTTTCGACCTGCGGCGTGTCCGGAACCATCAGGAAGACGATCTCTGCCTCCGCGGCAATCTCGGCATAGCTGCCACGGGCAGTCGCGCCCAGGGCCGTCATGTCGGCCGAGGCGGCGCTGTTGCCTGAAATGACGAGTTCATGGCCCGCGGCCAGCAGATGCTCGGCCATGGGGCGCCCCATGATCCCTAGGCCGATGAAACCGACGATCGCCATGCTGTTCCTCTTACAATGAATTGAAGGCACTTTTGTTAGTCAGAATGCTATGACGTTGTATATGACAAATTTCGAATGCGGTACTGCCTAACTGTATCGTTGCGAAATTCCACGACACTCGGCTAAGGAGGGAGCCATTATGGAAGTGCAGAAGACCGCCGAGCGTGGCGTCCCCGCGAAGATTGCCGATGAATTGCGTTCCCTGATCGCGCGGGGCACGCTCGCGCCTGGAACCCGCCTCGGACAGACCGAACTCGCTTCCCAGTTCGACGCCAGCCGGGTGCCGGTGCGCGAGGCGCTCAAGCTATTGAGCTCGGAAGGGATCATCGAGCATGATCCCAATCGGGGTTTCTTCGTCACGCGCCTCTCGCGCGATGAGGCGGAACAGCTCTTCACGCTCCGCCATCTGGTGGAAGACGAGTTGATGCGCACGATCGAGTGGCCGGACGACGCGCTCCTGGCCGAGCTGGAGGAGCGCGCCGCACGTCTGGAGGCGATGCTGGATTCGGGTGACCGCAGCAACTGGTGGATCGAGCATCGCACGTTTCATACGATGATCTTCAATCTCTCACCCAAGAAGACGATCATGCGTGAGGCGATGCGCCTCTGGGCCTTGACCGACCGCTTCCGTGCGCTGCTGCCGCTGCCACGCCGGGCAAGCGAGGAGCGCAACGTCGTCAACAAGCACTCGCTGCTCGAGGCACTGCGGGAGAGGAACCGCGAGAAGCTCATCACCGCACGCCGCAGCCGGCGCGAAGCGTTCGAGGCGCTTCTGCTGGAAACGCTGGATGCGCGCGGGCTCTGAATTCGCGTCGAG
>JAFKLU010000031.1 GCA_017304105.1 Sphingomonadales bacterium | reverse complement strand
GGGCCTCAAGACCGATCTGGCCGACAACCGGCTGCGGCTGAACGTCGCGGGCTTCTACACGAAATACAAGGACATCGTCCTGGTGAATGCGTCGGGCTATTGCGTGGGCAGCGAGACGCCGGCCAACTCGTCCTGCTTCCTCTCGGCGCTCCCGTTCAACGCGGGCACGGCGGACTTGAAGGGCGTCGAAATCGAGGCCGATCTGCGTCCGGTGGACGGCCTTTCGGTCACCGGATCGCTCAGCTATCTGGACTTCCAGTACAAGACGCTGGCACCGGCGGCCATCGCCTCCAGCATCTCCTATGACGACTATCCGCCGCTCACGCCGAAGTGGAAGGCGTCCGCAGGCATCGCCTATGCCTTCGACCTCGGATCGGCCGGCACGCTGACGCCGCGCTTCGATCTCGACTATCAATCGAAGACCTATTCAGATCCGGCCAACAAGGGCTTCTATCCGGCGGGCTTCCCGCAGGACACCGCGCACTTCGGCGGCATCAACCCCTATTTCATCCCGGCCCGCACGCTGGTCAACGCACGGCTGACCTATGACAGCCCCGATCGGATGTGGCAGGCGGCGGTTTCCGTCCGGAACCTCACCAACGAATATTATTGGACGCAGACTTTCGCCTTCTACTTCAGCGGCACCGGCCAGCGTGTCGTCGCTCCGCCGCGGGAATGGGCGATCACAGTGAAGCGGAAATTCTAAACGATCCTGGATATTGTGGGCCTCCGGAAGCGCGGCGCCATAACATTCAGCTCTCTCCTGGCGTCATCGCATCCCCCAAGGTGTGGTGACGCACCTTTTATAGAAGACCATTGGGAGAACCGACATGACCCTGGGGACGCAGCTCAACCGCCAGCTCGGGATGCTCGGCATGCGCCTGATCATCGCCACGCTGACCATGATGATCGGCTATCACAAGATCGTGACGGAGGGCCTGGAGGCCCAGATGCAGTGGTTCGTGAAGCTGGAAGCCTGGTTCCCCCACTGGGTGCTCGTTGCCACGAACCATTATGCTGCCTATGTGGAGATGCTGGCCGGCTTTCTCCTCTTCATCGGCTTGTTCCGGGATCAGGCAATCTATCTCGTGCTCAGCGTGCTCGTCATCGTGACAATCGGGCACAGCCTGGAAGCCACCGTCTGGGACATTCAGCAGATGGCCTTCCGGACGGCGGCGCTCGCCACGTTGCTGCTGGCTCCCGCGCAATGGGATCTGCTCCGGATCGACCTGCTGACGGCGGGGACCCGGAAATTTGCGGGCTTGTCGGACAAGCCCAATCTTTAAGAGAATCGGTATACTATAGCGGCCGGTGAAGACGAACGGAACCATGCTCGTTCAAGGCAATATCGCGAGCAAGATTGTAAAAATTTCAAATAATTAGACTGGCAATCGTCCCGGCATTCCCCACCCGCCTCCGACCAACCATTCTCTACGCAATATCAGTAACTTCCAATTCGACCTGCGGGCCGAGGCCTTCGCTTCGGCCCGCCAGGGACGCGTCCCTCTGCGGCACGAGAGCGGCTCTTGCAGATTGGTATATTATTTTGCATATTTGTTTGAAGATCATCGGAGAGGAGATACTATATGCAAAATTTCCGGGCCGCCGGAGGGCGACCATTGATGGGCCTGTTGGGAGCCGCATCCGCCTTTGCGCTACTCGCGAGTGCGCCGATCCACGCCCAAACCGAGGCACAGGCCAATGCAGCCTCGGAGGCCGATGAGGACATCATCGTGACCGCGCAATTCCGGTCACAAAGGCTGCAAGACACGCCGATCGCGATCACCGCGCTCTCGGGCGAAGCGCTCGATCGCAAGGCTCTCAACAGTGTCGCCGACATCGCCGCTGCCGCGCCCAACGTGAACATCGCCCAGGGGTCCGGCGCCTACGGCTCGGGCGTCGCGGTCTATATTCGCGGCATCGGCCAGTATGACACCAACTTCGCCCTCGAGCCGGGCGTCGGCATGTATGTCGACGACGCCTATCACGGCGTCATGGTCGGCTCGATGTTCGACCTGCTCGACCTTGACCGGGTCGAGATCCTGCGTGGCCCCCAGGGCACGCTCGCCGGCAAGAATTCGATCGGCGGCGCGGTCAAGCTCTACTCCCGCAAGCCGACCGGCTCGGGCGAGGGCTATGTCCAGGCGACGCTCGGCTCCTTCGACCGCATCGATATCCGCGGCGCCTTCGACCTCAAGCTCATGGACAATCTGTTCCTGCGCGTCTCGGCCTTTTCCAAGCGACGGGACGGACATGTCACCCGCCTCGATTTCGCCTGCGATCAGCCCGCGCTGGCCGGCGGCATCCCCAATGGCGCCAGCGACCAGAGCTGCAAGATCGGCACGCTCGGCGGGGTCAAGGCCTGGGGTGCGCGCGCGGCACTGCGCTGGGAAGCCACTCCGGACATCGAGGTAAACATCATCGGCACGCTCGTGCGCGATGACAGCGAAGCGGCGGGCGCCGAGCAAACCTATGCCAATGCGCCCACAGCAACGCTGAACGGCGTGCCCTATGACTCGCGCTTCCTGCCCAAACGGCCCTACACCAACTACAACACCTTCCTGGATCCGGCGACCGGATGGCGCATCGAGCCGCTCGCCACGACGCACTCGCAGTCCATCTCCGGTCAGATCAACTGGACCTTGAGCGAGGCGTTGACGCTCACCTCGATCACCGCCTATGAGGATCTGACCGCCGTGTGGACGATCGACCAGGACGGCAGCCCGATCGGTGTCGCGCAAACCCGCAACAGCACGCCCTATCACCAGTTCACGCAGGAGCTCCGCCTGAACGGCAACACGGGCAATGGCCTGCTGCTGTGGACGCTGGGCGGCTTCTATTTCGACAGCCGCGGCTTCATGCAGGCGCGCGTGCAATCCGGCTCGACGCTGAACTTCATCCAGAACGACCCGGTCGACAACAACAGCAAGTCGCTGTTCGCGCATGCCGTGCTGAACCCGATCGAAAATCTCAACATCACGGCCGGCATCCGCTACACCAAGGACGAGAAGAGCTACACATTCTACCGCGCAAACCCCAATGGCGGTCCGGCAGCGGTCGTCGGTTCGCTCAGCGGCGTGAGCCGGGGCTTCAAAGGTGACTCGTTCGACTATCGCCTGGGCGCCGATTATCGATTTGCGCCCGAATTGATGGCCTATGTGAATTTCTCCACCGGCTACAAGGGTGGCGGCATCAATCCACGCCCGTTCATTCCCTCACAGGTGGTGCCGTTCCGGCCGGAGCGTGTGAACGCGTATGAAGTGGGCTTCAAGAGCGATCTGTTCGACCGGGCCCTGCGACTGAACGTGTCGGCCTTCCTGAACAAATATCGCGACGTCATTCTGATCGACGGCAACGGCTTCCCCGGGGCGCCCGGCGACGCCGACTATTTCCCCTTCTCGGCCGTGCCGTTCAATGCCGGCAAGGCGGACATCAAGGGTATCGAGGTCGAAGCAACGCTGAAGCCGACCGAGGGTTTCGACATTTCCGGTTCCGTCAGCTATCTCCACTTCAAATATAAAACGCTGGATGCCAACGCGGTTGCCTCCGGCATCGGCCTGGACTTCGTTCCACCCTTCACGCCGGAATGGAAATGGTCGATCGCGGCATCCTATCGTGCCGAACTCGGCAATGGCGCAACAATCACCCCGCAGTTCGACATCGACAGCATGAGCGATG
>JAFKLU010000030.1 GCA_017304105.1 Sphingomonadales bacterium | reverse complement strand
CGGCGCACTCAAGTCCGATGCGCGCTCCGAGCGGGCGAAGCTGCTCGCGGAACGGGGCGCGCTCGGCATCATCACGCTCACCACGCCCAAGCAGGTCGAGATCCTCTGGGAGCGGCAGGTCGGCATTTCCTCGCAGCCCTCCATGTATCAGGCGGACCCGGCGCTGCGCGACGTGCCGGTGCCGTTCATGGCCGCCACGATGTCGCCTGCGCGGGCGGAAGCCCTGTTCGCGGGATCGGGCCACAGCTTTGCCGAAGTCTCTGCCCTCTCGGACGCGTCGCAGCCTGTGCCCACCTTCGCGCTGCAGGGGCGCTTTGCGGGCAAGATCGTCGCCACCAGTCAGCCGGTGCACGGCAAGAACGTGATCGCGGTGATCCCCGGCCGCGACCGCACGCTGCGCAATGAATATGTCGTGCTCTCCGCCCATCTCGACGGGCTCGGCATCGGTGAGCCGATCAAGGGCGACACCATCTATAACGGCGCGTTCGACAATGCGGTCGGCGTCGCCAGCGTGCTGGAAACCGCGAAGGCGATCACGGCCAGCAAGCGTAAGCCGAAGCGCTCGATCCTGCTCGCCATCGTCACCGGCGAGGAGAAGGGGCTGCAAGGCTCGCGCTACTTCGCCCGGCGGCCGACCGTGCCCGCCGGCGCGCTGGTCGCCAATATCAATCTGGACATGCCGCTGCCGATCTTCCCGCTCACCAGCGTGTCGCCGCTCGGCTATGAGGAAAGCACGCTCGGCGAGGATGCCAAGGCCGTCGGCGCGCAGCTCGGCCTGGCGATCGTTCCCGATCCGCTGCCGGATCGCAACACCTTCACCCGCTCGGACCAGTATAGCTTCATCCGGGCAGGCATTCCGGCGCTGTTCCCCAAATATGGTTTCGCACGGGGCACGCCGGAGGCGGCGAGCGAAGCGGCGTGGCGCGCAAATATCTATCATTCGCCGCAGGATGGCCCGGACCAGCCGGTGATGAAGGCGGAGGCGGTGAAGCTCAACAGCTTCGTGACCGCCCTCGTCCGCCGCATCGCCGACGCACCCCAGCGCCCGCGCTGGCACGAGGACAGCTATTTCCGACGCTTCGTGAAATAGCGCGCTCCAAACAGGGCAGTTTCGCCGCCCCCCTCGCAGGGGTGGCGAAAATCGCCGCTTGCGACTATATGCGCGCCCATGCCTGAAGTTGCGACGCCCCTGATGCCGATTCCCGGCCATGTCGACCCCGTGCCGGTTCCGCGCACCATCACGCCTCGCGAGGATGGCCGCGTCGATCTGCTCGGCCTCACCCGCGAGCAGATTCGCGCGGAGCTCAGCACCGCCGGGCTGGACGACAAGCAGGCCAAGTTGCGCGCCAAGCAGCTGTTCCACTGGCTCTACCATCGCGGCGTCACCGACTTCGAGGCGATGACGGACCTCGCCAAGCCGATGCGCGGCTGGATGGCGGAGCGCTTCATCGTCGGCCGCCCCAATGTGGTGGAGGCGCAGGTCTCCTCGGACGGCACGCGCAAATGGCTGCTCCGCTCGGATGACGGGCAGGACTACGAGATGGTGTTCATCCCGGACGCGGACCGGGGCACGCTGTGCGTCTCCAGCCAGGTGGGCTGCACGCTGAACTGTCGCTTCTGCCACACCGGCACGATGCGCCTCGTCCGCAACCTGACGCCCGGCGAGATCGTCGGTCAGGTCATGCTGGCGCGCGATGCGCTCGGCGAGTGGCCCAAGGGGAATATGGGCGCCCTGTCCGGCAGCGACGATGCGGACGAGGACGAAGACGACAGCCCCCGCTACACCACCGACGGCCGCCTGCTCACGAACATCGTGATGATGGGCATGGGCGAGCCGCTCTACAATTTCGAGAATGTCCGCGATGCGCTGAAGGTCGTGATGGATGGCGACGGCCTCGCCCTCTCCAAGCGCCGCATCACCCTCTCCACCTCGGGCGTGGTGCCGATGATGGCGCGGGCGGGCGAGGAAATCGGCGTGAATCTCGCCGTCTCGCTGCACGCGGTGACCAAGGATGTGCGCGACGAGATCGTGCCGATCAATCGCAAGTACGGCATCGAGGAATTGCTCCAGGCCTGCGCCAACTATCCCGGCGCCAATAATGCGCGGCGCATCACCTTCGAATATGTGATGCTCAAGGACAAGAACGACAGCGACGAGGACGCGCGCGAGCTTGTCCGCCTGATCCGGCAATACAAGCTGCCCGCCAAGGTGAACCTCATCCCGTTCAATCCCTGGCCCGGCGCGCCCTATGAATGCTCAACGCCGGAGCGCATCAAGCGCTTCTCGGACATCGTGTTCGAAGCCGGCATCTCCGCCCCCGTGCGCACCCCGCGCGGCCGCGACATCATGGCGGCCTGCGGCCAGCTCAAATCCGCCAGCGAGAAGAAAAGCCGCGCCGAACTGGACCGGCTCGCGGAAGAGAAGCAGGCGGCGCTTTAGAGAGCGTGGGCAAATCCGAACGACCGCTGCCGGTGGGGCGGGGTCCAAGGGCTGCCTGAGCGCGCTTTCATCGTCATTCCCGTGAACACGGGAATCCAGTAGCGCCGATGCGAGACGGCGCGACCTTGATCCCTATGTCTATCTTCCCGCATTCCGTCGCAACGGCACTTGATTTGATCGAGCAGGCGAACCCGGACCGGCAGGATCTCGCCGTCAGCCTTGGCTGCGCGCCAATAGGATGACTGGATTCCCGCGTGCGCGGGAATGACGAAGAGGGCGGGCAACTTCCGCCGATGACCCCTTTCCGCACCCCGCCGCTCCCATCGTGCCTCCTCGGAACGGACATTCGCTCGGCACGCAAGTTGCCGCGCGACCAACGAAAAAGGGCGGCCCCGCAGCTTAGGACCGCCCTTCCTCACTCATCCGGTGAGCCGGATCAGAAGCGCAGGCCGAGCCCGCCGACCACCTGGTGGCGCTCCACATCGTCCTGATAGTTGGAGTAGCGATACTCGCCCTTCACGAAGAGGTTGCCCGCCAGCTTGTATTCGAGGCCGGCGCCGAGGCGCACACCGTCGCCATTGCCGCCGAAGCCGGCGCCTTCGAGGCGGGCATTGGTGTAGCCGGCCTTGGCGTAAAGCAGCGCCGTGTCACCGAGCGGCGCGCCGATGCGGCCACCGACATAGATGTCGCGATCGCTCTCAAGCGTGACGTTGCCGAGCGTGCGCTTGGTGGTCGAATCCGCGATTTCCGCTTCGACACCCGCGACGAGGCCGCCCAGGTTGAAGTCGTAGCCGAGGCCGACGCCATACAGGAAGCCGTCCGGCGTGCCGAGGCCGTTGCTGTTGGTCTTCACCGCGTCATAACCGACGATCGCCTCGGCGCGCGGACCGACAAAGGTCGAGCCGTCCTGAGCGAAGGCGGGAGCAGACAGAGCAACGGCAGCAGTCATCGCTGCGAGAATCACAGTCTTCATAATTTCCTCTTGCATTTAGCATTCGATAACCGGCCAAATAGCCCAGTCACCGATCATGCTTTCAATAGAAGCAGTCCGGTCAGATTTTTAATATCATATCCAATTCCGACTCCTGATGGTGACGGATACTACTTCCATTATTTGGTCGCACCACGCTTGGCGCAGGGATGGATTTAGAATTCGCAATCTGTCTGGCAAATGAATGAAACGATATTGCACGGGAGTGATGCAGCGCCGCCACAGTCCGGCTCGACAAGCGCGCAGGCGGCGCCACATTCGCGCGCCTACCCGCGCTCGTCGCGCTCGGTGGGCTCAACTGGGCGCCGGCCTC
>JAFKLU010000029.1 GCA_017304105.1 Sphingomonadales bacterium | reverse complement strand
GTCGCAGAGCGGCTGCGAAGCGCAGAGGAGAGCCTTCCCCAAGACGTCAGGCCAGAGATGGGGCCGATCGCCACCGGCCTCGGCGACGTCCTGATGTGGACGGTTCATCTGGCACACCGAAAGGAGGATCGCCACGCCCCCGGGGAGCCCGGCATTCAGCCCGACGGAAGCTATATAACGCCCGAGGGGGAGCGGCTTGTCAGCCAGGCCGACCAAGCAACCTATCTGCGTACAGTCCAGGACTGGATCGTCTCGCCACTCTTGAAGAACACCCCAGGCTTGGCCGGAATCGACTCGATCGGCGGCTATGTGAAGCAATATCAGGTTGTCCCTGACCTTCAGCGCTTGGCGGCTCTAAACCTCAGTCTCAGCGACCTAGCCACGGCCCTCGAAGAGAATAACAACGCGGTGGGCGCGGGGGTGATCAATCGCAACGGAGAAGGCCTTGCGGTTCGATCCGACGGCCGCATTCGCAATGCGGATGAACTCGGCCGCACCGTGATCGCCACGCGGGAGGGCGTTCCCATTCTCCTGAACCAAGTCGCGGCCGTACGGTCAGGCCAAGCTCTTCGGATGGGCTCAGCTTCCGAGAACGGCAGGGAAGTGGTGGTCGGCACCGCCGTCATGCGGATCGGCGAAAACAGCCGTACAGTCGCCTCAAGCGTGAACACCCGCCTGCAAGAGATCAACGCGTCCCTGCCGAACGATGTCGTGGTACAGCCGGTCCTCGATCGAACGGCCCTAGTGAATTCAACAATCAAGACGGTCGTGAAAAACCTCACGGAAGGCGCGCTCCTCGTCATCGTCGTGCTCTTCGTCTTGCTCGGAAACTTCCGCGCAGCATTGATCGCTGCTCTCGTCATTCCAATTACGATGCTGCTCACAAGCTTCGGCATGCTCCGAGGTGGGGTGTCCGCCAATCTCATGAGCCTCGGCGCGCTTGATTTCGGCCTGATAGTTGATGGTGCGGTGATCATCGTCGAAAACGCCCTTCGTCGGATTGCCGAGCGCCAACATCACAAGGGGCGTACTCTCGATATCGAGGAGCGGCTCTCGACGGTTGCCGCCTCTGCCCGGGAAATGATCCGGCCCTCGGTCTATGGTCAGGCGATCATCATCCTCGTTTATGTGCCGCTGCTGACGCTTAGCGGGGTCGAGGGCAAGACGTTCACGCCGATGGCACTGACCGTGATTCTTGCTCTCGTCTTCGCCTTCATCCTCTCGCTCACATTCGTTCCCGCGATGCTCGGGATCTGGCTCTCGAAGCCGGTCGAAGAAAAGGAAGGGCGTGTCATGAGCTGGCTCAAGACGCGCTATGAGCCTGGTCTTGATGCAGCCATGCGCCGGCCCAGCCGTACGCTGGGGGTAGCCATCGGTGCCTTCCTCCTGGCGATCGGCAGCTTCACGATGCTCGGACAGGAATTCCTGCCGCAACTCGACGAAGGCGATGTGCTGATCCAAGCGTTCCGGGTGCCGGGTACTTCGGTCGACCAAAGCCAGGCTATGCAACTCGAAATCGAGAAAACGGTAGCGCGCGAGCCGGAGGTGCGGTTCGTATTCTCAAGGACCGGTACAGCCGAACTTGCCTCGGACCCGATGCCAACGAACGTGTCAGATACCTTCGTCATCATGAAGCCCCGTGACGACTGGCCCGACCCGCACCTTGCAAAGGCCGAGCTAGTAGAGCGTTTTGAGCAGCGCCTTTCGCAGCTTCCTGGCAACGCCTACGAGATCACCCAGCCGATCCAGATGCGGTTCAACGAACTAATCGCCGGAGTCCGCAGTGACCTCGCGGTGAAAGTGTTCGGTGACGACTTCGATCAGATGGGGGAAACGGCCAATCGCATCGCCGCAGTGCTGCGCAAGGTCGAGGGAGCAACCGATGTCCGTGTCGAGCAGACCGAGGGGCTGCCAATGCTCGATGTCACGCCAAATCGCGATGCGATGGCGCGGTTCGGCATCACCGCACGCGCGCTTCAGGACACGCTTGCAGCGGCCGTTGGCGGACGCGATGCAGGTATGATTTTCGAGGGCGACCGGCGCTTCGCCGTCACGATCCGGTTGGGCGAGGAGGCGCGCGCCAATCTTGAGACCCTCGGCCAAGTCCCGGTGCCGACGCCGGCCGGAGCCTTTGTTCCGCTCGGCAGCGTTGCTACGATCGCGGTTGTCGATGGCCCCAATCAGATCAGCCGCGACAATGGCAAGCGCCGCATCGTGGTTCAGGCGAATGTCCGCGGTCGTGACGTCTCGAGCGTGGTTGCGGACGCGCAGGAGCGGCTCGCGAGCAGCGTCAGACTGCCGGCAGGCACCTATCTGGAATGGGGCGGCCAGTTCGAGAATCTGGCCTCTGCGCGCGACCGACTTCTGCTAGTGATTCCCGCCTGTTTCGCGCTGATCCTGCTGTTACTCTATGGCGCGCTCGGCAGTGTCAGAGAGGCGGCAATCGTCTTCACCGGCGTACCGCTTGCACTGGTGGGCGGTATATTGGCGCTGGCGCTACGCGGCATGCCCTTCTCGATCTCGGCGGCTGTTGGGTTCATCGCCCTTTCGGGCATAGCCGTACTGAACGGTCTGGTCATGGTGACGTCCATTCAGGATCTGATGGCGCGCGGTATGGGTCGGGCACGGGCGGCGCATGAAGGAGCGCTCGCCCGGCTCCGACCCGTTGTGATGACGGCGCTCGTCGCGTCGCTGGGTTTTGTGCCTATGGCGCTCGCAACCGGACCTGGTGCGGAAGTGCAGAAGCCGCTCGCAACCGTTGTGATCGGCGGACTTCTTTCCGCAACACTGCTCACGCTGTTCGTGTTGCCAACGCTCTACGCGAGATATGGACGCCGAGAGACGCTTGTACCTCCGGCGAAGGCCAGGATAACTCCTGAAGTGGCGCAGCATTGACGAAGGAGGGTGCCACTCCGCGGCACCCTCCGCCGTTGACGCAGGTCACTTAATCTTTGCAGTCAGCCGGCCGACCGCCCCGGCCTCCGCCGCGAGGTTACGATTATAGGCGAGCGGCATCCGCGGGCTCTTCCAGCGCAACGCGTCCATGATGCCGGCCAGATCCTCGCCTGTTGCAAAGAGATCCTGGTTCAATCCAACGCGGGTCGAATGCGCACTGACGCCCTTTAATAGCCGCATGAGATCGTCTGCGGTGAGGTCGGGCAACGCACCTTGCGTAAAGGCGCGCCGAATGATCGCGCGATAGATCGGCCCGATCGAGCCCGGGTGGAGCGCCCCCTCCCCCACATCATACGCGATCCGCGCCGGAACAGCGGGTTTCGACAGCGTCTTGCGCAGATCCCAGGTCTCGCGCCCGGAGAGACTGGCGAGCTTACGCCCGCGCACCGCCGCACGGGCCTTGTAGCGCCGCACATTGACGCGGCGGAACAGCGCGCCCGATTCTAATTCGGCTGCCTCCCGCCATGCCAAGATCGCCCGCACGCTGCGCGGGCTGAGATAGGCAGTCGCCCCCTCCCCGTCCGGATCACCCTTGCTGCGCGGAATGACGAGCAACCGCGCTTCCGGGTCGATCGCCTCGATCATATGCTCGACCTGGACTGTGATCAGCTCGGAGGCGCGGAGACCCGTGTCGTAGGCGGTCGAGAGCAGCGCCCGGTCCCGGAGCCCCGGCAGATCCTCCGGGCAGCTCTCAAGCAGAGCGCGGATATTGAGCCCCCGCGCCCGATCCCGCTCGACATCGCGGACCGGCCCCTTGAACCGCAGCGGCCGCGCCTGGTTCTGCGCGGTGCCCACCCG
>JAFKLU010000028.1 GCA_017304105.1 Sphingomonadales bacterium | reverse complement strand
CCTGGTCGATCATGCGCGGGCCTATATTCAGGCGCGCTATCGGCGCCCATGGCCCGAGCGGATGATCCGCGCCTTGCTGGCGGCGGTGCTCCCCTATCCCCGCCGTTTCCGCGCTGCGCTTGCACTCGCGCGCCTGTCGCGGCGCACGGCCCCGTTGTTCGCGCGCAGCGCTGCGCTGCGGCCGCTTGCCGCCATGCTGGCGATGGCGCCACGCACGATGCCGCCGGCGGCATCCGCCCGCCCCTCCGCCGTGCCATCCGCCAAAGGCCGCGTCGCGCTGCTGGCGGGATGTGCCGAGCCCGTGCTGCGGCCGGAAATCCGCGCCGCGACCGTGCGCGTGCTCAATCGTGCCGGCTTCGATGTGGTGTTCGCGCCCGGCGAGGGCTGCTGCGGCGCACTCGTCCACCATATGGGCGAGGAACGCGCCGCACTGGACGCAGCGCGCCGCAATGTGGACGCATGGACGCGGGAAATCGAAGGCGCGGGCCTGGATGCAATCGTGATCACCACCTCCGGGTGCGGGACCATGATCAAGGATTATGGCTTTCTGCTGCGCGACGATCCGCAATATGCGCAGAAGGCGGCCCGCGTATCCGGGCTGGCCCGGGACGTGTCCGAGTTCCTGGCCGAGGTGGACCTGCCCGCTCCCGTCGCCGGCGGCCTGCGGGTCGCCTATCACGCGGCCTGCTCCCTTCAGCACGGCCAGAAGGTGACGCAGGCGCCCGTCCAGCTGCTCGCGCGCGCCGGCTATGAGGTTGCGACGCCAGGGGAAGCACATCTGTGCTGCGGTTCGGCGGGAACCTATAATATCCTGCAGCCGGAAATCGCGGGCAGGCTGGGCGACCGCAAGGTGGCCAATCTCGAACATTTGCGGCCGGATGTCATCGCCCTGGGCAATGTCGGCTGCGCCATGCAGATCGCGCGCCGCACCGAGGTGCCCGTCGTCCATATCGTCGAACTGCTGGACTGGGCCGGCGGCGGACCAAGGCCCCCGTCGCTGGATGGCACGGACGAGCGCTGACCGGCAGCACGGCGGGGCGTAGCTGATGCCTGCAGGTTGCTAAAATCGCCCGGAGAGGCGAGCGCCGGGCATGAAGTTTCAGCCATGAGCCAGTTCCTTTCGTTCGTCGGCGATGAGCCGCGCTATGGCGGGGCGGCAGGAGCCGCAGTTCGTGCCCGCGCCAATCGCCGCGCCGACAGCAGCCACGTCGACCAGCGCCTGATCGCGGATCGCTGCGACGAGGCTATGCAGGCCGATGCCAAAACAGGCGCACACCGTGGGGCCATGGTCCACCTGCGCGCCCGGCGCGCGTCCCGCGAGCACCTGCATCCCCTGTTCCGCGCCAAGCTGCGCAATCAGCCAGTCGCGTGACGGCAGTTCACCGCTGCGCGTCATGAAGAGCACCGCCACAAGCCGCCCTTCGCGCAGGACCGCGATGCGCCGGGTGCCGCGCGCGGGATCGCTCGCCTCGACGCGCTCGCCATGAGGGAGCACGCTGTCCAGTGCTTCGGGCGCACCAGCTCCCGCCAGCTCGTAAAGCGCGCCACCCGGCACGGCGATCTTCGTCCACCAGAGGCATTGAGGCGCCGGTCCTTCGCCCTGCCGGATGAGGAAGCCCCGCCAGTCCACTGCGACCGGCGCAATGTGCGCCGGTGTCATCTTGAAGCCCGGCTGGCCGCTGTGGGGATCGACGAGCGCCCGGGCGAGCAGACCCGTCCGGCCGCCCGTCGACTGCTGATCGGTCCAGTGGATGGGCGTGAACAACTCGCCGCGCCGTTGCCCTGGCTGGTGGGAAACGCGAAAGATGCTTTCGCCCTGCGGCGTCGAGACCCGCGCCAGCGTGCCGTCGACCAGTCCCAGCGCCGCGGCGTCGTCGGGATGGATATCAACCAGCGGTTCCTCGCGGTGGCGCGCCAGTTTGGGGCTCAGGCCCGTGCGCGTCATGCTGTGCCACTGGTCGCGGTAGCGCCCGCTGTTGAGCGTGAAGGGCCAGCGCGCCAATGACGCCTCGGGCGCGCGCTGAGTGACCGTCACAAGCCGCGCGCGCCCGTCCGGGGTGGGGAAGCGTGCCTCCGCAAAGGGCCTGCCGCCCCATTGAAAGGGCTCCATCGCATCATAATCGACAGTGCTGATCGAGACCTTGTCGCGCAGGTCGAGCAGGCGCGCGCCGTCATTGCGATAGGCCGTGAGGCGGCAATGCTCGCGCCAGATTTCCGCCGGGTGCGCATAGCCGAAGGCAGTGCGCCAACCCATGCGGCGCGCCACTTCCTTGACGATCCACCAGTCCGGCCGCGCTTCGCCCGGCAGGGGCAGCACGGCCCGCTGGCGACTGATGCACCGCTCGCTGTTGGTGACTGTTCCGTCCTTCTCGCCCCAGGCTGCGGCGGGCAGCCGGACATGGGCAAAGCGGCCCGTATCGGTCTGCTCCATCACGTCCGAAACGACGACAAACGGGCAGGCGGCGAGCGCGTCGCGCACGGCCCCCGCGTCGGGCAGTGACACGGCGGGGTTCGTGGCCATCACCCACAGCGCCTTTATGCGGCCTTCCCCGACGGCGCGGAACATGTCGACTGCCTTGAGGCCCGGCCTGGTCGCCATCCGCTCCGCCGCCCAGAACAGGCCGACATCGGCAATGTCCCGCTCTGAAAAGCCGCGATGGGCCGCAAGGCTCGTGGCGAGGCCGCCCACTTCGCGCCCCCCCATGGCATTTGGCTGGCCGGTGATCGAGAAGGGCGCTGCGCCGGGCTTGCCGATCCGCCCGGTGGCGAGATGCACGTTGAGGATCGCATTGACCTGATCCGTCCCGCGGATCGACTGGTTGATGCCCTGGCTGAACAGCGTCACCGTGCGCGGCGTCGCGGCAAAGAGATCATAGAAGCGCTGCAGGTCGGCGGGCGGGAGGTCGCACGTCCGCGCGACGGACCAGAGATCCTGCGCCTCTTCGAGCCCGGACCAGAAGTCCCCGGGTGTCTCGACATGGTCTGCGAGGAACGCCTCGTCGAGCACGCCCGCCCGCCGGCAATGGGCCAGAAGGCCATTCATCAGCGCCACGTCCGTGCCGGGGTGCAGCGGCAGGTGGAGGTCGGCCTCCTCGCAGGTCTCGGTCCGCCGCGGATCGATGACGACGAGCTTCGTCCCGCGCGCGGCCCGTGCTGCCATGATGCGCTGATAGACAATCGGATGGCACCAGGCCGTGTTGGAACCGACGAGCACGATGAGGTCGGCCGTATCGAGATCGTCATAGTGTGCCGGCACGATATCCTCGCCAAAGGCGCGATTGTGACCGGCCACCGCGCTGGACATGCACAGGCGGGAATTGGTGTCGATATTGGCCGAGCCGATGAAGCCCTTCATCAGCTTGTTGGCCACATAATAATCCTCGGTGAGTAGCTGCCCCGAGACATAGAAGGCGACGCTGTCCGGTCCATGACGCGCGATCGTCTCGCGGAAGCGGCGGGCGACCAGATCGAGCGCCTTGTCCCAACTCGCCCGTTTGCGCCCGATCATCGGATGCAAAAGGCGCCCTTCCAGCCCCACGGTCTCGCCCAGATGGGTGCCCTTCGAGCAAAGGCGGCCGGCATTGGCGGGGTGATCGGGGTCGCCCGCGATCGTTATCGCGCGTTCGCCCGTCGGCGTCGCGAGAATCCCGCAGCCGACGCCGCAATAGGCGCAGGTGGTGCGGATCGCCCCCATCTCAGGCAGCCGCCCTGAGCATGGAAGCGCGGCAGATCAGCACGCGCCCGCCGTCGATCTTCACCGGGATGGTGGGCG
>JAFKLU010000027.1 GCA_017304105.1 Sphingomonadales bacterium | reverse complement strand
ATTGCGCCGCACCGCCTGCACCCAGCCGAGCACCGCGCTCGCCGCCGAGTCGGTCAACTCGATGAACACGCGCCGCCCGTCCGTCGGATCGTCGATCCGCGCGAAGACGCCACGATCGGTGAGCTGGCGGATCCAGCGCAGCGCCGTGGTCGGCGGCACCGAGGCCGCGATGCACAGGCTGGAGACGGAGACACGCTGGCCCGCAAGCCGCGCCGCCATCAGGTCGAGGATCATGTCCCACGCCGGATCGGCGAAGAGATCGGCCGGCAGATACTGGTCGCGCATCCGCCGAGCCCGGATCACAGCGCGAAACTCGGCATGGGTCGGCTCCCCGCTGGCCGGTTCCGCCGCGCGTTGCCGTTCGCGCGGCTGGAACAGGCGTGCCGGGTCCACGGCCTCGCTCCGGTCGATGCGATAGACGTCTCGCCGGTCCCGCACGTTGGTCGGGTCCGGCAAGGGCCCGCCGCCGCCCCTTGCCATGCTCTCGATCGTCTCGGCGAGCCTGCGCACCTCATCGCTCAGCTTCTCCAGGCGCGTCGTCTCCGTGTCTCGCGAGGCATCATGGAAACTCGGCCGCCCCGGCGCCGGCCGGCTGAGCGCCGCGATGACGAGCAGCGAGACGATGTCGCTGTCGCTCGGCTCGCACAGGAACTGCGCGTGCGGCGCATCCAGCATCGCCATCGCGCAGTCCAGACCCGCAAGATCAGCAATGACGATGAGTCGCGTATCGGAAAGGCCGTGGCGCGCGGTGAGCGCCTGCGCCTCGGTCCGGCCGAGCTCTTGCGCCACGTCCACGCCGCGCAGATCGACCAGCAGGAAATCGACCTGGACCATGAGGGAGAGGCGCGCCGCTACGTCGCTCAGCGCGGATCGTCCCACGCAGCGCAGGCCGGCGCGCTCGCTCCAGCCACCGATCGACTCGGCCCTCCCTGCCGCGCCTGCGATGAGAACCGTCGGCCGGGCATCCTGCGCGCCCCAGGGCAGCACCTCGCCCCCGCTCCGCTCGCCCTGATCGAACAAGCTGTTGCTCTCCTTCAGCAATGTCATAACCCCACCCTCCATCTGTGCCTTCTTTGTTCATGTTATGCACGATTTAGATCCCATTATGAACCCTATTTGTTCCATATTGGGATGAGCGGATGGATGTGCGCCCGCGCCGCGCCGGTCTGCATCCATTTTGGAGGAAAGTATCCGCCGCCGCCGGGACACCCGGCACGCCGGACACATCGGCCGCGAGCGTTGACACAGTGCCTTGAGGCGCTATGGCCCCTGCGGACAGGAGCGACGGCAGATCGCCGCTCCGGCCCCGCGCGCCCGCCCGCCGCCGAGCGCTGACACGGACAATGAGGAGACGACGCTGATGACCGCGATCGGACAGGACACGCTTGGCACGCGCGATACGCTCGATGTGAGCGGCAAGCGCTACGGCTATTATTCGCTCGCAAAGGCGGCGGCCAAGTTCGGCGACGTCTCGCGCCTGCCTTTCTCGATGAAGGTGCTGCTCGAGAACATGCTGCGCTTCGAGGACGGCGTGACGGTCACCACCGATGACGTGAAGGCGATCATCGACTGGCAGAAGAACCCCGTCGCCTCCAACAACGAGATCCAGTACCGCCCCGCGCGCGTGCTCATGCAGGACTTCACCGGCGTCCCCTGCGTCGTCGACCTCGCCGCGATGCGCGACGCGATGAACGCGCTCGGCGCGGACGCCAGCAAGATCAACCCGCAGGTGCCCGTCCACCTCGTCATCGATCACTCGGTGATGGTCGACGAGTTCGGCACGCCCAAGGCGTTCGAGGACAACGTCGCCCTCGAATATCAGCGCAATGCCGAGCGCTATGACTTCCTCAAGTGGGGCAGCAAGAGCCTCGACAACTTCAAGGTCGTGCCTCCGGGCACCGGCATCTGCCACCAGGTCAATCTGGAGCATATCGCGCAGGCAGTGTGGACCAGCGTTGACACCAATGGCGACCCCGTCGCCTATCCCGACACCTGCGTCGGCACCGACAGCCACACCACGATGGTCAACGGCCTCGGCGTGCTTGGCTGGGGCGTGGGCGGCATCGAGGCTGAGGCGGCCATGCTCGGCCAGCCCGTCTCCATGCTCATCCCCGAGGTCGTCGGCTTCAAGCTGACCGGTTCGCTCGCCGAGGGCATCACCGCCACCGACCTGGTGCTCACCGTCACCCAGATGCTGCGCGCCAAGGGCGTGGTCGGCCGCTTCGTGGAGTTCTACGGCCCTGGCGTCTCGGCCCTGTCGCTCGCCGACCGCGCCACCATCGCCAATATGGCGCCGGAATATGGCGCGACCTGCGGCTTCTTCCCCATCGACGGCAAGACGCTGGACTATCTGCGCCTCACCGGCCGCGACGAGGACCAGATCGCGCTCGTGGAGGCCTATGCCAAGACGCAGGGCTTCTGGCTCGACCCCGAGGCTGCCGATCCGATCTTCACCGATACGCTGGAGCTCGACATGGGCTCGGTTGTCCCGTCGCTCGCCGGCCCCAAGCGCCCGCAGGACAAGGTGATCCTCACGCAGGTCGATGAGGTGTTCAACGGCGACCTTTCCAAGACCTACAAGAAGGCGGAAGCCGTGCGCGTGCCGGTCGAAGGACGCGACCATGACATCGGCGACGGTGACGTGGTGATCGCCGCGATCACGAGCTGCACCAACACCTCGAACCCGAGCGTGCTGGTCGCCGCCGGCCTCGTCGCCAAGAAGGCGGTCGAGAAGGGCCTGAAGCCCAAGCCCTGGGTCAAGACCAGCCTCGCCCCTGGCAGCCAGGTCGTCACCGACTATCTGGAGAAGGCTGGTCTGCAGTCCTACCTCAACGAGGTCGGCTTCAATCTTGTCGGCTATGGCTGCACGACCTGCATCGGCAACAGCGGCCCGCTGGCCGAGCCGATCAGCAAGGCGATCAACGGCAACGACATCGTCGCCGCCTCGGTCCTCTCGGGCAACCGCAACTTCGAGGGTCGCGTCTCGCCGGATGTGCGGGCGAACTTCCTCGCTTCGCCGCCGCTCGTCGTCGCCTATGCGCTCAAGGGCTCGGTCACGACCGATTTCGTCGAGACGCCCATCGGCAAGGGCAGCGACGGCACGGACGTCTATCTGAAGGACATCTGGCCGACCAATGACGAGGTGCGCTCGGTCATGGACGGCGCGCTCACGCGTGACATGTTCCAGAGCCGCTATGCCGCCGTGTTCACCGGCGATGCGCGCTGGCAGGCGATCGACTTGGCGGGCTCCGCCACCTACACCTGGCGCGCGGGCAGCACCTATGTCGCCAACCCGCCCTATTTCGAGGGCATGGAGATGACGCCGGCGCCGGTCGCCGACATCATCGACGCCAAGCCGCTCGCTATCTTCGCCGACTCGATCACCACCGACCACATCTCGCCGGCGGGTTCGATCAAGGCGTCCAGCCCGGCCGGCACCTGGCTCCAGGAGCATCAGGTCAGCCAGGCGGACTTCAACAGCTACGGCGCCCGCCGCGGCCATCATGAAGTGATGATGCGGGGCACCTTCGCCAACATCCGCATCAAGAACCAGATGCTGGACGGCGTCGAGGGCGGCATGACCCGCTACAACGGCGAAGTGATGCCGATCTATGATGCGGCGATGAAGCATCAGGCGGACGGCACCCCGCTCGTTGTCATCGCCGGCAAGGAATATGGCACCGGCTCCTCGCGCGACTGGGCGGCCAAGGGCACCCGCCTGCTCGGCGTTCGCGCCGTCATCACCGAGAGCTTCGAGCGCATCCACCGCTCGAACCTGGTCGGCATGGGCGTGCTGCCGC
>JAFKLU010000026.1:7299-11679 GCA_017304105.1 Sphingomonadales bacterium | reverse complement strand
CCCGTTTGCCGCTAAGCGCGCCGGCTTCCGTCATGGTCATCCCTGGAGGCGTGGCGGATGCATACTATCTGCTTTTGGAGACACGCTATGAGCGACACGCTTACGCTGTCGGCCGAGGCACGCGATCGGGCAGGCAAGGGAGCCTCCCGCGCTCTCCGCCGCGAGGGCCGCGTTCCCGCCGTCATTTACGGAAACAATGAAGAGCCGCAGTCGATCCACGTCGAGGAGAAGCTCCTCGCCAAGCTGCTGGGCACCGGGCACTTCTTCAATTCGGTCGTCATGATCGAGGTCGGCGGCAAGACCGTCCGCACCCTCCCGAAGGACGTCGCCTTCCATCCGGTCACCGAGCGTCCGCTCCACGCCGATTTCCTGCGCGTGTCCGAGCATGCCAAGGTGCACGTGAACGTGCCGGTGATCTTCGCCAACGAGGAAGCCGCACCGGGCATCAAGCGCGGCGGCGTGCTCAATATCGTGCGTCACGAGCTGGATCTGGTCTGCGACGCGGCCGAGATTCCTGACGAGATCACGATCGACCTCACCGGCCTCGAAGTCGGCGATTCGATCCACATCAACCAAGTGAAGCTGCCCAAGGGCGTCGAGTCCGGCATCACCGAGCGCGACTTCACCATCGCGACCATCGTGGCTCCGTCCGCGCTCAAGTCGAGCGAAGGCGACACCACGAAGGGCGAGGAAGCCGGCGAGTAAAATACCCGCCGCATGCCATTTGCGAGCGGCCCGGTGCGTCGTTATGGACGCGCCGGGCCGTTTCATTTTGACTATTGAGGAGAAAGCGCCGTGCAGCTCTGGGTTGGCCTCGGCAATCCCGGAACGCAATATGCGCTCCATCGCCACAATGTCGGCTTCATGGCGCTGGACGTCATCGCCGAGGATCATGGCTTCTCGCCCTGGCAGAAGAAGTTCCAGGGCTTCGTCGCGGAGGGCCGCATCGGCCCAGAGAAGATCATGCTCCTGAAGCCGCAGACCTACATGAACGACAGCGGCCGCTCGATCCGCGCGGCGGCCGACTTCTACAAGCTCGCCGCGCCGGACGTGACCGTCTTTCACGACGAACTCGGCGGGGGCGGCACCGCCGGCCACAATGGACTGCGCTCGACCGAGGCGCATCTCGCCAACAATTTCCGCCGCGTGCGCATCGGCATCGGCCATCCCGGCCACAAGGACCGCGTCACCGGCTATGTGCTCGGCAACTATGCCAAGAGCGAGATCGAGCCGCTCACGGACCTGCTCGGCGCCATCTCCCGCGAGGCGGAATGGCTCGCCAAGGGCGACGACGCGCGCTTCATGAGCGAGGTCGCCCTGCGGCTGGCGGATTGAGGCTTTGGCTTAGGCCTCCCGCGGAGGCAGGACACAAGCTGGCCAGGTAACGCCCTTCCGCCCCTTACCGCATCGTCCGGTTAAGCCGCGTCCTCCACGCCGTCAGCGTCGCCTCGGGCACGCTCGGCCGCAACTCGGCCGCCTTCCCGTCGCGCAGGCGCTTGCGGTCGTGCTCAGGCGGCTCGACCCGGCGCACCCGCACGCTCGCCACGCCCTGACGCTGGATGCCGAGCAGCGCGGCCGCCGCCGACGAAAGGTCGATGATCCGTCCGGCCGTGAACGGCCCGCGGTCGTTGATCCTCACCAGCACCGTGCGCCCCGTATCGAGAGCCGTCACCTCAACATAGCTCGGCAACGGCAAGGTCGGGTGCGCGCCCGCAACGGCGCCGTGGCGGAAGCGCTCGCCATTGGCGGTCATTCTGCCCGATTCCTCGCCATACCAGCTCGCAAAGCCGAGCATGTCATAAGCGGGGTCGTCGCGCGGCACATAGGTGACACCGCGAATTTGATAGGGCGGGCCGATGCGCACCGGCGTATCGCTGACCGGCCGGTATTTCGTCGAGGCACAACCCGCCAGCAGCGGTAGCAGCAATAGCATTGCCCAGCCCAGCAGGCGAACGGCATCGATGGGACGGCTCTGGTGAAGCATGGCGCCAACCTAATCGACGAGCCCGCTGCGCTTCAACCCGCCATTCCTCCGGATCGCAAGCGCCCTGCCCCCGGCTTGTCGCACAGGAGTCGCCAAAGCATCATCGCTCTGACGCCGATCGGCAACTGCCACGACATAATTCACTGCAATCACGGCCCTGCTTCAAGCAGGGCGTCCCTTCGGGCGCCGCCAAACAGGGGAACTTCCACATGTCCTATCTCACCGACGAGGCGCGGGCGCCTTACCGCACCGCGCAGCCCGAAGTCACGGACGGCAATAGCCTCGAAGAGATCGTCGCCACCAATCCGTCGCGCCGCTCGATCCTGAAGAACGGCCTGTTCGGCCTCTCCGTGCTGCCGGTCGCCGCGATGCTCGCCGCTTGCGACGACGATAATGATGGCCCGGTGACGATCCCCACCCCGACGCCGACGCCGACGCCGACGCCAACTCCCACGCCCACCCCGACGCCGAGCTACGCCATCAACTTCACGCCGGTCGCCAAGAACCAGGCCGACACCGTGACGGTACCCACGGGCTACACGGTCGACGTGATGTTCAAGGCTGGCGACCTCGTCGAGTCCGGCACGACCGGCTATGCCGGCAGCTTCCCCACCCCGGCCCAGGCCGAGAAGTGGGCCGGCGGCAATCATGACGGTATGGAATATTTCGAGCTGACGGGTGTCAACCCGAACAATGGCGGCCTGCTCGCCATCAATTTCGAGCTGGCGGACTATAACATCCTGTTCTCGGGCAGCTATGACCCCGCGACCGCCACGGACGACCAGAAGGCTCTGGCGCTCTCCGCCGTGGGCGTCGCCGTCATCGAGATCGCCAAGGATGCGACCTCCGGCAAGTGGGCGGTCAAGGCCGGCTCGCAGTACAACAAGCGCTACACCGGCAACAGCAGCTATCGCGCTGGCGGCCCCGCAGCAGGCGCTCTCGCCGGCACCATCAAGGGCACGCTGAACAATTGCTCCAGCGGCCGCACGCCCTGGGGCACGTATCTGACCTGCGAGGAGACGACGAACAACTATCTGGACCCCACACAGCCCGCCAATCATTATGGCTGGGTGGTCGAGATCGACCCCTATCAGGAGCTTGCCCCGCCGACCAAGCGCACCGCCATGGGCCGCTTCAGCCATGAAAATGTGGCGTTTATGAGCAATACCGATCGCCGCGTCGCCTTCTACATGGGCGACGACTCGACGCCGGGCTGCATCTACAAGTTCGTGCCGGATCGCGCCTGGAGCAACACCAACCGCGCCGCCAACACGGGCATGCTGGACTATGGCACGCTCTACGTCGCCCGCTTCAATGCGGACGGCACCGGCGAGTGGCGCGAGCTGACGCACGGCAAGAACGGCCTCACCGCCACTGCGAGCGACCCGGGCAACGTCTCGCAGAGCACGACGCCTCCCACGCCGACCGCCGTCAGCTTCGCCAATCAGGCCGAGGTGCTGCTGCGCACCCAGTCCGCCGCACGCGTCGCCGGTGGTACGGTCATGGACCGTCCGGAGTGGATCACGGTCGCGCCGAACAATCAGGCCATCTTCGTGACGCTGACCAACAATAGCGGCCGCCGCGTGACGGACGCCGCCAATCCGCGCGTCACCAATCTGCACGGGCATATCCTCAAGTTCCGCGAGAGCGGCGACTCGCCGCTGGCGATGGCCTTCACGTGGGAAATCTTCCTGCTCGCGGGCGATCCCGCGCTGTCCTCGGGCGGCTCGAACCTCGTCGGCAACATCAATGGAGACACCTTCTCGAGCCCCGATGGCCTGCGCATCGACCCGCAGGGCCGCATGTGGGTGCAGACCGATCACAGCGTTCCGGGCAATTCGGGCGTGGCGGGCACCACCATCGATCAGGCCTTCGGCAACAATGCGATGTTCTATGTCGATCAGGCGACGAAGCAGTCCAAGCGCTTCCTCGTCGGCCCGGTGGGCTGCGAGATTACCGGCATCGCCTACACGCCGGACCTGCGCACCTTCTTCGTGAACATCCAGCATCCCGAGGGCGATTGGCCGATCTCCGGCCAGAAGCCGCGCTCGTCCACCATCGTGATCACGCGCAACGACAACCAGCCTGTCGGCAACTGACAACCCGCAATCCTGCCGCTGGCGGCCGTTCAAATGCGCGCCAGCGGCAATTCGCTCACCCCATCCTCCTCATCTCACGATGGGGAGGATTTTTGTAACTGGCGCAATCTGCCCCCAGCGACTATCTGCCCGGCTTTCCTCGCCTTCAGGACACGAGCACAAACGCCATGGGTTTCAAATGCGGCATCGTCGGCCTTCCCAATGTGGGCAAGTCGACCCTCTTCAACGCGCTGACCGAAACGCAGGCCGCGCAGGCCGCCAATTATCCCTTCTGCACGATCGAGCCGAATGTCGGCC
>JAFKLU010000026.1:3458-7260 GCA_017304105.1 Sphingomonadales bacterium | reverse complement strand
GTCGAGACCGAGCTGATGCTCTCCGATCTCGAAAGCCTGGAGAAGCGCGTCCCTGCCTTCCAGAAGAAAGCGACCGGCGGCGACAAGGAAGCGAAGATCGCCGCCACCGTCCTCGGCCGCGCGCTCGATCTGCTGCGCGAGGGCAAGCCCGCCCGCCTCACCGAGATCAACGACGAGGAGGAGGCCCGCATCTTTCGCCAGGCCCAGCTCCTCACATCCAAACCCGTCCTCTACGTCTGCAATGTCGAGGAGGAGAGCGCGGCCGAGGGCAATGAATTCAGCGCCCGCGTCTTCGAGAAGGCCAAGGCCGAGGGCGCGCAGGCGGTCATCGTCTCCGCCGCCATCGAGGCCGATCTGGTCGGCATGGATGAGGCCGAGCGCGCCGAGTTCCTGGAAAGCATGGGCCTGCACGAGACCGGCCTCGCCCGCGTCATCCGCGCCGGCTACGATCTGCTGCACCTCATCACCTTCTTTACCGTCGGCCCCAAGGAAGCGCGCGCCTGGACGGTCCATCTCGGCGCCCATGCGCCGGAGGCGGCCGGCGAGATTCACAGCGATTTCCAGAAGGGCTTCATCCGCGCCGAAACCATAGCCTTCGACGACTATGTGACCCTGGGCGGCGAGGCGAAGGCCCGCGAAGCCGGCAAGCTGCGCGCGGAGGGCAAGTCCTATGTCGTGCAGGACGGCGACGTCATGCACTTCCTCCACAGCTGAGGTCATGCGATAAAGCCGCCATGGCCCCGCCCTTCCGCCGCGCGGCAGGAGCCTGAAGCTCGGCGACGTGGCCAATCTCCCCGGCGACAGTCCGTGGGGTCATACTTTGTTTGCGAGGCTCTCGCCCGGCCGCTAGGCTGACCGCAATCCGTCACAAACGAACGCTAAGGGGCGGCGATGTTCACGCGCAGACAGATCCTGTCCACCGGTGGCACCGCCGCCGCTGTGGGCCTAGCCACCCCCGCCATTCTCCGCGCGCAGAGCTGGTTCGCCAGCTATCCCTTCGCGCTCGGCGTGGCTTCTGGCGATCCCGCGCCGGACGGCTTCGTCATCTGGACGCGCCTCGCTCCCGATCCGATGGCGCCGGGCGCGGGCGTCCCGCCTTATGCGCCGCCCGTGCAATGGGAAGTCGCCGACAGCGAGCGGTTCAACAATGTCGTCGCCAGGGGCGAGGCGCTGGCCCGGCCGGAGCTCGGCCACAGCGTCCATGTCGAGATCGCCGGCCTGCAGCCCGATCGCCCCTATTGGTATCGCTTCACGCTCGGCAAGGACCGCTCGATCAGGGGCCGCGCGCGCACCCTGCCCGCCGCCGGCGCCAGCCCGCAGGCGCTGCGCTTCGGCGTCTGCGGCTGCCAGAATTACGAGGACGGCTTCTACACCGCCTACCGCCACCTCGCCGCCGAGCGCGATCTCGCCTTCGTCTTCCACTATGGCGACTTCATCTACGAGTATCGACAAGACAATGAGTTCGACAAGAACGGCCTCCCCCTCCCCACCGTCCGCCGCCATGCCCAGCGTGAGCTCTACACGCTCGACGATTATCGCCGGCAATATGCCCAGTATCTGACGGACATGGACCTGCAGGCGGCGCGCTGTTCGCACGCCTTCCTGTCGACGTTCGACGATCATGAGGTGCGCAACAACTGGGTGAGCGACATCGATCAGGACGGCGTGCCGCCCGAGATCTTCGCGCTGCGCAAGGCCGCCGCCATGCAGGTCTGGTACGAGCATATGCCGGTGCGCGCGGCGCTGCTGCCGCGCGGCGGGGCGATCCTCATGAACCGGCGCCTGCGCTATGGCGATCTCGCCGCGCTGAACCTGCTCGATACGCGGGGCTATCGCTCCGACCAGCCCTGTGGCGACGGCGTCAAACCCGTCTGCCCCGGTATTTCCGATCCAAAGGCCTCCGTGCTCGGCTCCGCGCAGGAAGCCTGGCTCGATGCCAATCTCGGCCGCAAGGACGCGACCTGGAGCTGCCTAGCCCAGCAGGTCATGATGATGCCGCTCGACCGCCGGCGGTTCGACGACGAGAAGGAGAAGAGCCTCAACATGGACAGCTGGGCGGGCTATGACGCGCCGCGCAGCCGACTGATGAGCCGCCTTGCCAAGATCGACAATGCGATCGTGCTGACGGGCGACGAGCACCAGAATTTCGCCGGGCTCCTTCTCGATCGGGACCGGCCGGTCGCGGTCGAGTGCGTCATCACCTCCATCTCCAGCGGCGGCGACGGGCAGGATCTGCGCCCCGGCAGCGACAGGATGCTGGCCAACAACCTGCAGCTCAAGTTCATCAACGACCAGCGCGGCTATGGCCTGTGCGAAGTGACGCCGGAGGCATGGAAAACCCATTTCATGGTGCTCGACAAGGTCACCGAGCCCGGCCTGCCGATCAAGCGCCGCGCTACCATGACCATGCCGCGCGGGAGCGCCACGCTCTCGATGGGATGAGGGCCTCCCGGCCGCATCTGCCCCTCCGGCCGTTCGTTTTCGATTGAGCCGATCGGGCGCTCCTGCAAAAGCGGAGGCGCCTGATCTCATCTCGATCGGAAAATTCTGGAAGGCAGGCCATGAGCTATTATTGGGAAGATATCGACCTCGGCTTCACCGAAACCTTCGGCCCGATCGCCGTGGACCGCGAGGAAGTCCTCGCCTTTGCCCGGCGCTACGATCCCCAGCCCTTCCACCTCGACGAACAAGCCGCCGCGCAGACCCATTTCGGACGGCTGGCCGCGAGCGGCTGGCACACTTGCGCGATGATGATGGGCGCGATGGTCGAGCACTGGCAGGCGACGCCGGGCTGGCAGGAAAGCTCGCTGGGCGCCATGGGCATCGACGAGCTGCGCTGGCGCCATCCGGTCTTCCCCGGCGACACGCTGCGCGGCACGAGCGAGCTGATCGAGAAGATCGGATCCCGCTCCCGGCCGGAGATGGGCATCGTGAAGTGGCGCACGCGCCTGCTCAACCAGCATGACGGGGAAGTGCTGAGCCTTGTCTCAACCGTGATGCGCAAGCGCCGGCCAGCCGCGCAGGGCTGAGCGCCCGATCAGACACCGGACGCTGCGCGACCGCGCCGCCCTGCCTCACTCGTCCCGCGGATCCTTATACTTGAACGGATCGCTGGGCGAGATGCCGGTCGGGATCGGCTCCCTCGGCAGTGGCTTGCTGCTGTTCGCTGCCTGCAGCAGCACGCCGGCGAGCACCACGGCGCCCTGCTTCATGTCGTCCGCCTTCAGATGGTCGAACGTGTCGATGCTGGTATGGTGCAGGCGGCTGCCATAATCGAGCGGGTCCTGAATGAACTGGAAGCCCGGCAGGCCGACCGACTGCATGAACACATGGTCGGTGCCGCTGGTCGTCGTCATCACCACCGTGCCGGCGTCCATGGCGCGGAACGGCTTCAGCCATTCCTCCAGCAGGGGCACAGCCGCGATGTTGTTCTCCGCATAGAGGCCGCGCAACCTGCCCGAGCCGTTGTCGATGTTGAAATAGGCGTAGAGCTCGTCATAGCCGGGCTTCTTCGTCACGGGAAAGAGATAGGGCCAGCGCTGCCGCTCCTGCCCTTCCTGACCCTGCGGCGGCGCGGGCCGGGTGGCGAAATATTTCTGCACATAAGCGAGGCTGCCAGTCAGCCCCTGCTCCTCGCCCGCCCAGAGGGCGAAGCGGATCGTCCGCTTCGGCCGCACGCCGAGGGTCTTGAGGATCCGCGCCGCCTCCATGATCATGGCGCTGCCCGAGGCATTGTCCGCCGCGCCATCGCCGGCCACCCAGCTATCCAGATGAGCGCCGGCCATCACATAGCCCGCCTTGG
>JAFKLU010000026.1:0-3393 GCA_017304105.1 Sphingomonadales bacterium | reverse complement strand
CGAGCCGGCGATAATCCTCGGCTGCCAGCTCGAAGCCCGGCAATTGCGGACTCTTGCCGCGCTGGTAGCGATAGCCCTCGCCATGCAGCAGGCCGGCATCGCGATAGGAAATGCGCGCCCAGGCCAACGCGCCCTCGGCCTTCAGAAAAGCATCGAGCTTCCCTTCAAATTCGCGCCGCTTCACCGCACGGTCGACAGCGTCCGGATCGACATGGGGCATGTCGAACTTGTCCAGCTTGGCGATGTCATCCTTGCTGAGCCGCCGGAATGGCGCAGCGCCCGGCTCGCTCCCGGTGCCTGGCAGGCTGACCAGCACGATTTTGCCGGCAAGCTTGCCGCGCCAGGCGTCGAAATCCTGCTCCCTCGGCATTGGCGCCACGATGATCTCGCCCCTCACCACGCCGCTCGTGCCCGGTGTCCATGCGACGGGGATGGTCCGCATCACCACGCGGCGCGGCGCAATCATCACCGCGCTCGCATTGTCAAAGGACCAGCCTCGGCCGAATTCGTAGCCATCGCGCCGGATGTTGCTGAGGCCCCAGCGCGCAAATTTGTCCATCGCCCACTGCTCGGCCTTGCGCATCGCGGGCGAGTTGGTCAGCCGACCGCCGATGCCGTCGGTCAACTCCTGCGCCGTTTGCATCACCTGGCTGCGATTGAAGCCTTCCTCCGCGATGCGGGCGACATCGGCCTCCTGTGCAAGAGCGGAGCTGCTGAGCAGCGCGAGGGCAAGCAGGGCAAAGCGTGGGCGCATCGGCAAGGGCCTTCCTGAAATCGACGATGCCGGCAGGCTAATCGGCCGATCGCCCACAGCGCAAGCCGCTTTCCTGCCCGGCAAGGCTGGGGGCTGCGCTCGCCGTGGCGCTCCATGCCATGCCCGAACGTTGGGGCATGGAGATGACGCTCAGTGGCGGCCGAACAGCTTCTCAATGTCGCCATGGGCCAGCTTGATCCATGTCGGCCGCCCATGATTGCACTGGCCGGAGTGCGGCGTGACCTCCATCTCCCGCAGCAGCGCGTTCATCTCCGCGACCGAGAGTACCCGCCCCGCCCGCACGGAGCCATGGCAGGCCATGGTCGCCGCGACGAGATCGAGCCGGGCCTTGAGGGAGGCCGCGTCGCCCATGGCGGCGAGGTCGTCAGCCAGATCGCGCACCAGTCCGGTGACGTCGCTCGCGCCAAGCAGCGCAGGCGCCGCCCGCACCAGCATCGCGGCAGGACCGAACCGCTCGATCTCCAGCCCCAGCTCCGCCAGCTCGGGGATGCGCGCTTCGATCCGGTCGCATGCCGGCTCGTCCAGCTCAACCACCTCGGGCAGCAGCAAGGCCTGCCGTGCCACCCGGCCGTCCGCGAGCGCCTTGCGCATCCGCTCAAGCACGAGCCGCTCATGCGCGGCATGCTGGTCGACAAGCACGAGCCCGTCCTCGGCCTCCGCCACGATATAGGTCCGCGCGACCTGCCCCCGCGCGATGCCAAGCGGGAATTCCCGCGCCTCGACCGGGACCGGCGCGACCGGCTCGGCCCGTCCTGAGGGCGCGAAGCCCGAGAAGCGCGCCTGCCGGTCACCCAGCAGCGGGGCGCCGCCATAAGCACCGCCGCCGCTCCCATAAGCGGGCGCCGGTTGCAGTGGAGCCGGCTCGGCGAACACCGCTTCCCGCTGCCAGAGATCGGTCGAACTCGCATCCGCCTTGTTCGCGACCCGCATCCCCGCCTCGTCCAGCGCGCGCCGCAAGCCGCTCACGATCATGCCGCGCATGAACGCGGGATCGCGGAAGCGCACCTCGGTCTTGGCCGGATGCACGTTCACGTCCACTTCCTCCACCGGCAGGGTGAGGAACAGCGCCAGCACCGGATGCCGATCCCGCGCGATGAAGTCCGCATAGGCGCCGCGCACCGCGCCGACCAGCAGCCGGTCCCGCACGGGCCGGCCGTTCACGAACAGATACTGGTGATCCGCGCTCCCCCGGTGAAAAGTCGGCAGCGAGGCGACCCCGGCGAGCGACACGCCTTCCCGCTCCAGCGCGACGATGACGTGATTGTCCGCCAGCTCCCGGTCGATGAGTTGCGCGACCCGATCCTCCCGGTCCTGGCCCGGCGGCAGCGAGAAGATGCGCCGCCCGTCATGCTCCAGCACGAAGCCCACGTCGCTCCGCGCCATGGCGAGGCGGCGGACGATGTCCAGGCAGGCGGCATATTCCGAGCGCGGGCTGCGCAGAAACTTGCGCCGCGCCGGCACGCGCTCGAACAGCCCCTCCACCTCGACCCGCGTGCCCGGCGCCATCGCGGCAGGCTCCAGCGGGCTTATGACGCCATTGTCGCAGAGCAGGCGCCACCCGTCACCGCTGCCCTGCCGGCTGGCGAGACTGAGGCGCGACACGCTGCCGATGGACGGGAGCGCTTCGCCGCGAAATCCGAGCGTCCTGACCTGCTCAATGGCCTCATCGGGCATCTTGGAGGTGGCGTGACGCTCCAGCGCCAGCGCCATTTCCTCCCGCGCGATTCCATGGCCGTCATCGGCCACCGCGATGCCGTCGAGACCGCCCTGCCGCAATGTGACCGCGATGGAGCGCGCGCCCGCATCCAATCCATTTTCGATCAACTCCTTGAGGGCACTGGCGGGTCGCTCCACGACCTCGCCAGCTGCGATTCGATTCACCAGAGTCTCAGGAAGGCGGCGTATTGACATTGGATTGCGACTAGACCAAGCGATCGACCTACGCGAGCGAAAGCCACTTATTTTTCGAGATGAGTGGAGGCAGGCGAAGCGGTCAAATCCCAGAGGATCTGAAAGCGCGCCGCCCGGCGCGTCGGGCACGAACAGGACAATCAATGTCGTTTTTCACCAAGCTGTTCAAGTTCACTTCCCATGACATGGCGATCGACCTCGGCACGGCGAACACGGTCGTCTATGTGCGCGGCCGTGGCATCGTGCTCAACGAGCCGTCGGTTGTGGCGGTCGAGACGCTGAACGGCGTCAAGCGGGTCAAGGCCGTGGGCGACGATGCCAAGCTGATGATGGGCAAGACCCCAGATTCGATCGAGGCCATTCGCCCGTTGCGCGACGGCGTGATCGCGGACATCGACATCGCCGAGCAGATGATCAAATGGTTCATCAGCAAGGTGCATGGCCATCGCCGCTTCCTGCGCTTCCCTGAAATCGTGATCTGCGTGCCCTCGGGCTCCACCAGCGTCGAGCGCCGCGCCATTCGCGATGCGGCCAGCAATGCGGGCGCGAGCCAGGTGTTCCTGATCGAGGAGCCAATGGCCGCCGCGATTGGCGCTGACATGCCCGTGACCGAGCCGATCGGCTCGATCGTCGTCGACATTGGCGGCGGCACGACGGAAGTCGCCGTTCTCTCGCTGCGCGGCCTAGCCTACACCACCAGCGTGCGC
>JAFKLU010000025.1 GCA_017304105.1 Sphingomonadales bacterium | reverse complement strand
CGGCTGGACGACGTGCCGGAGCAGGAGCGCTTCCTGCGCCTGCGTTCCGCGGCCAACATCTCCGCGGCCGGCTATGCGAGGAACATCCTCGCGCAGGTCCACCCGGACAACAGGGCGCTGGCGGCGCGCGCGGCGCGGCTGATGCGGCTCGACATTGCCGGGATCGATCTGATCGTGCCCGATATCGGCCGGTCCTGGCGCGAGACCGGCGGCGCGATCTGCGAAGTGAATGCGCAACCGCAATTCACCGCCGATGCCCTGCACGCGCCGTTCCGGATCGTCGGCGGGCTGTTCGAGGGCGATGGCCGTATCCCCGCCATCGTCATTCTCGGCGATGAGAGCGTCCTCTCGTCCGAGCTGCTGGTGGAGGCCTTCCGCGCGCGAGGCCTGAAGCTCGGCCTTGCCCTGGCGGCGGAGACCTCCGTCGACGGCCATCCCATTCCGCTGAGCACCAGCGGCTCCTTCAATGCCGTCGAGACGCTGCTCGTCGATCCGGACGTGGATGTCGTGGTTGCGCTCGTTCCGGATGAAAGCTGGCTCGCATCGGGCTCACCGCTGGAGAAGATCGACCTGCTCCTCGCCGGCAAACGAGCCGATCCCCGCATGAAGACGATGCTGAGCCGCCTGCACGCTGTCGGCACGCGGGCTCTGGGCGAGGGCGAGCTTACTTCGCGGGAAGGGGCGGAGGCGCTAGCCGGGGAGGCGGCCGAACTGCTCGCCTGGCATGACGGCCGCGCGCTGCCGGTCGATCGCATTACGTCCGCGGCGCTGTCCGCATCGCCGCATTGCCGCGCGGCGCCGCCGAGGCCGGGCTCCATCGGCCTGTGCATGATCGCGAAGGACGAAGCGCCGATCATCCGCGAGAGCCTGGACAGCGTGCGGGGTCTGGTGGACTTCGTGCTCGTCGAGGATACCGGTTCGACCGACGGGACGCAGAAGGTCGTGCGGCAATGGCTGGAGGAAAATGGCGTCGCCGGCGCCGTCACCGAGGTGCCCTGGCGGGACTTTGCGTGGAATCGCAGCCACGCCCTCGCCGAGCTGCGCGCCCGGCACGATGTCGATTATGCGCTGATCCTCGATGCCGACGACCTGCTCGTGCTGGACGAGGGCTTTAATGCCGAGCGGTTCAAGGCGGGGCTGACGGCCGATGTCTATGATCTGACCATCCATTATGGCGCGCTGCGCTTCCCGCGCCCGCAATTGCTGCGCAACGCCAGGGCGTTCGGCTATCTGGGCGTGCTGCACGAATTCGTCGACGTGCCGGCGGACAGCGTGGGCCGGGAGCTGGCGACGGGCCTCCACGTCCAGGCCTATTCGCGCGGCGCGCGCAGCCGCAATCCGCGTAAATATGCGGATGATGCGGCGACGCTGGAGAAGGCGCTCGAGCGGGAGCGGGACCCCAAGCTGCGCTCGCGCTATCTCTTCTATCTCGCGCAGAGCTATCAGGACGGCCACCAGCACGCCAAGGCGCTCGACGCCTATCTCCGGCGCGCGGCCACAGATTTCTGGCCGGAGGAGATGTTCGTCGCGGCCTATCGCGCGGCGGGGCTGCAGGAGCGCCTCGGCTATCCGCCCTCGCAAGTGGAAGCGACCTATCGGCGGGCGATCGCGATCGCGCCGGAGCGGATGGAGGCCTATCATGGCCTGAGCCGCTTCCTGCGCCTGAGGAAGCAATATGAGCAAGGCTATGAGGTCGGCCGCACCTGGCTGGAGCGCGGCGATGCCAAGCGGCAGGGCCTGTTCATCGAAGCCCGCATCTATCAATATGGCCTGCTCGTGGAAGCGGCGCTGAACGCCAGTCTCGCGGGCAGATCGCGCGAGTGTGCCGCGCTTTGCGATAAGGTCCTGGCGGTGGAGGGTCTGCCGGGGCAGCTCGGTGAGCGCATCCGGCGCATCCGGGATGCCGCGCGGCCTTCCATTGCGCCATTGCCCCAGGATATGAGCGGGCCGCTCGGGGCGATGGTGGCATCCTCCGTTTCGGCCCGCGAGATCAGGGTCGGACAATGAGGGCGCCGGGCCATTCGGGAACGGGGCGCGACGCTTCCGGGCGGGAGAACGGGCCGTCGCAGCTGCGGCCGGGCGGCGGCGGGCCGCCCAGTCGCAAGGAGCATATCGACCAGCTCCTTGGGCTGATCCATGAGGCGACCCTGATGCTCAAGGGCCTGCTCATCGAGGCCGAGGGCCTGGCCGGGCACGCGCCGCCGCCCGTCATGGGGCCCGAGACGGCGCCCTCCCGCAGAATGACGCTCGTCTCCGAGGATGGGGAAGGCGGCCCGCATATGCTCGCCCTGCTGTTCGGGGGGCAGGACGCTGGAAGGGGGGAGGCCAATCTGGCCGACTGGGAGCGCAGCGCCCGGACGTACATCCGCAAACGCTTTGCTTCGATCGGCCATGTCGGTGCTGGTGTCTTTCTGCGGCTGCTGCGGACACCCGGCGAATTCGTGTCGCAGGACGAGCTGATGCGCGCGGCGGGCGTCAAGTCCGGGTCCCGCCGCGTCATCAAGGTCTATATCTGTCGGCTGCGCTGCGCCCTCGCCAAGCACGACCTGCCCGCCGAGTCCATCGAGACCGGCTGGCGGAGCTATCGCGTGCATTCGGACGCCGTGCCCGGAATATTGAGATGGCTGCGGGATGCGTAAGCGCCGGAGCGGGGCCAGCGGCGTCGCGCTGGCAGCGGCACGCCGGCAGTCATGAAAAGCCCTGATCGAACCTTCTGGGGGCGGGTCGAGCTAGTCGTGATGGCGGCGGCCTGCGGCACATTGCTCGGGACCGGGCTGCTGGCGGGCGCGATCAGCCTGGAAAGTTCCGCCGCACCCATGGATGCTGTCGGCGCCAGCGCCTCAGGGGCGGGAACGAGCACACCGCTGTTCACCGTTTTTCGCAGGGACGGGGGCGGCGCCTATCGTGCCGTGGTGGTGATTGATGGCGTGCCTCTGGACATGATCGTGGATACCGGCGCCGCCCGCAGTCTGCTCTCGGAGCAGGATGCCCGCCGGGTGTTCCGCGCGCGGGATGCCGAGCGGAACCGGATGGTGGTGACGCTCGGCGGCGCCCATCTCGTGAACCGTCAGGAGGCCCGCTCGGTCGAGATCGGCGGCAGGACACTTCTCAACGTGCCGGTCGGCCTAGCGCCTGCCGCGACGGTTTCGGTCATCGGACAGGACTGGCTGGCGCAACTGAGGCCGATCGTGCTCGATCCGCGCGAGGCGGCCGAGGATTGACCCTCACTGACTGGCGGGCAGAAATTCGACCTCGCCATTCTCGTTGATCGGATTGCGGTCGTTCTGTGCGCAAATGAATTCGAGCTGGTCCAGCCCGCGCTGGCGCGAGAACATATAGGTCGAATGCCAGGGCGCCGCGAGTGCCTCCGGGTCCTCGAACGTGTTCTCGACGATCAATATGTCCTTGTTCGCCGGGTCGAGGTGAATGCGCTCGGTGATCTTCACCTTGTCGCTGTAGGTGATGCCCCAGCGTCCCATCACCTGCCCCTCGCGCAGGCCGGTCGTGGTGACGACGAGCGTATTGCCCTCCCAGCGGCCGATCGAGAAGCCGTTATAGGTCGGGTCCGGATCTTCCGGCAGCGGGCGACCGTCCGTAAAGATTCGGCGCACCTGCATATAGGCTTCCTGAATCAGCGTGACGCGGCCCGGCGTGAACAGGAACTCTATGTTATAAGGCTGCGTCATGACGCCCGGCATGCCCGGCGGCTCGCAGGCCGAGGGGCGACGCTCCACCTTTAGCAGCGCCTCGGGATCGCCGGTTTTGATGAGCAACTGGATCTCGTCATAATGCTTCTTGTACTTGC
>JAFKLU010000024.1 GCA_017304105.1 Sphingomonadales bacterium | reverse complement strand
ATCGCCCTGCGCTTCCTCGGCAAGCGCGCGGCGAACGGCGACGGCCATGGCGTCCTCGATGCGCATCTCCCCGCTGCGGCCGATGTGGCGCAGGTCGATGGGGAAGCTGCGGCCCTCGCTCTCGATGACCGGCGCCCCATCCATGAGCCGGGTGAAGCGCGCGCCATCCAGCGTGGCGGACATGGCGACGATGCGCAGATCCTCGCGCAGCCCCGCCTGCGCGTCGAGCGCGAGCGCGAGGCCGAAATCGCCCTCAAGGCTGCGCTCATGCACCTCATCGAACAGCACGGCGGCAACGCCGGCAAGCTCGGGATCGGCCTGGATGCGGCGGCGGAAAATGCCTTCCGTGACTACGAGGATGCGCGTGCGGGCGGAGGTGCGGCTTTCCAGCCGCGTGGCATAGCCGATGGTCTCGCCGGGCTTCTCGCCAGCCAGGTCAGCCATGCGTTCAGCCGCCGCCCGCGCGGCGAGGCGACGGGGCGAGAGCAGCCAGATCTGTCCGCCCGCAACCCATGGCTCCGTGAGCAGCGCCGGCGCGACCATGGTCGTCTTGCCCGCGCCCGGCGGCGCGACGAGCACGGCGCTCGGTCCGGCGCGCAAGGCGCCGAGCAGATCGGGCAGGACGGCATGGATGGGCAGCGTGATCACGATTGCGACTTAGAAGCTGTCCGCCCGAGATGGAACAGCCTGTGTTCGCCCCCGGCCTGCCCATCAGCCTTGACCCTGCCGGGCGCGCGGCTATCTCGGCGCGGCGAGGCCACGTCCTCCCCCTGCATCAGGGCAGAAGTCCGGGACGGCCCGGCAATCTGACTGTCGGAGGACAAGATGGCGTGGATCATACTCGTCATTGCCGGGCTGCTTGAAGTTGTCTGGGCATTTTCCATGAAGCAGTCCGAGGGCTTCACGCGGCTCTGGCCGAGCGTGGTGACCCTCGTGGCAATGGCGCTGAGCTTCGGCCTGCTTGCCTGGGCCATGCGGGTGCTGCCGCTGGGCACGGCCTATATGGTGTGGACCGGCATCGGCGCCCTGGGCGCGTTCCTCGTCGGCATCGTGGTTCTTGGCGAGGCCGTGAACGCGATGCGGCTCATCGCGGCGGGATTAATCCTCACCGGACTTGTGACGATGAAACTGGCGAGTTGAGCGGGAACCTACCCGCTCAGTAAGCCCGCGCGATCGCGAACTCGACCGCCTCGACCAACGCCGACTTGGCAGCGCCGTTGCCGAAGATGCCGATCGCGTCGATGGCGCGCTGGCCATAGTGGCGGGCGCGGGCAAGCGTGTCGTCGATCGCGCCGGTCTTGTCGAGCAGCGACTTGGCGTGGGCCAGGTCCGCATTCTCACCATGGAGGCCGGACATCGCCTCTTTCCAGAACTTGCGGTCCGCCTCGCTCCCGCGGGCATAAGCGAGGATCACCGGCAGGGTGATCTTGCCGTCGCGGAAATCGTCGCCCGTATCCTTGCCCATCGTCTCGCCGTCCGAGACATAGTCGATCGCATCGTCGACGAGCTGGAAGGCAATGCCGAGATTGCGGCCATAAGCGTCGAGCGCCAGCTCCTCCGCTTCCGGGCGCTCAGCGACCACAGCGGCGATGCGGCAGGCAGCGGCGAACAGGGCGGCCGTCTTGGCGCCGATGATGTCGAGATACTGGTCCTCGTCCGTCTCGATGCGGCGCTGGGCAGTGAGCTGGTTGACCTCGCCCTCCGCGATCACGGCCGAGGCATTGGAGAGGATGCGCAGCACCTTGAGCGAACCATCCTCGACCATCAGCTCGAACGAGCGGCTGAAGAGGAAGTCGCCCACCAGCACGGAGGCATTGTTGCCCCAGATGAGGTTCGCGGTGCGCTTGCCGCGACGCATGGCGCTGCCATCAACCACGTCGTCATGCAGGAGGGTGGCGGTGTGGATGAACTCGACCGCAGCCGAGAGCTTGTGATGGCGCGTGCCCGCGTAATCCAGCAGCCGCGCGCAGGCCAGCGTCAGCATCGGCCGCATCCGCTTGCCGCCGCCCGCGATGAGGTGCCCCGCAAGCTCCGGAATCAGCGGAATACGGGACTGCATCCGCGCGAGGATCACAGCGTTGACGCTGTTCATATCCTCGGCGACCAGAGACATCATGGGCTCGAGCGAAGGGGCAGCGCGGCCCGGCATGCGATGGATGGTGGCGCTCATGGCGGCCATGTGGCGAGCAGTGCGCGGTTTGGCAAGCGAATTGGCTTGCCTTGTGGAACGATAGCGGCGAGTGATGCGCCCCGCCGCCAAACAGGGAAACACATCGCGCAATGGACGAAACGCTCAGGCGCTACCGGGAAAGCATCGACAATATAGACGCCGCGCTCGTCTTCATGCTCGCCGAGCGCTTCAAGATCACCAAGGCAGTCGGCGAATACAAGGCGCACGCCGCCCTGCCGCCCGCTGACCCGGACCGCGAAGGCCGGCAGATCGCCCGGCTGCGGCGGCTGGCCGAGGACGCCAATCTCGACCCGGATTTCACCGAGAAGTTCCTGCGGTTCATCATCGACGAGGTGATCCGGCACCACGAGCAGGCCCGCGCCGCCGATTGAGTCGGGCGGCGGAAGCCGGCAGTCAGAGCGCTCGCCTCCGCTGGGCTTTGTTCTGACTAGATTGACCTGCGCTCCTACTGAGGCAGGGGCACAAGCCCGTGTCATCCGTTCGTGTCGAGCGAAGTCGAGACACGTTGAGGCCGGCCATAGGTGTCTCGACTTCGCTCGACACGAACGGGATGGGCTTACTTCAATCTGATCAGGACCGACTCCTGCCGCCTATTTCCGCCGCAGCTCTTCGGGCATCATCAGCCTGGGCTGCTCCAGCACCGGCGCGTGCCCCAGCTCGCGCTTGAGCATGGAGAGCATCCAGGCCCGGTGGCGCGTCAGGAAGTCCGGCAGATCGTCAGGCTTGCTAGGATCGAGCACGGGCACGTCCCAGTTTCTCTCCGGCTGCTCCTTTTCCTCGCGCTCCTCGCCAGCCGGGTCTTCCGGCCTGTCGACATGCTTGCCGGCATAGACATTCCCCGAGAAGCTGACGGTTAGCGGCGGCGGAAAGCCCGCGCTGTGGATATAGCGCCCGCCGTCGCGGCCGGTCTCGTAGCCATAGCTCGCGGTGCCGCGCGTCCCCAGCCAGTTGTCGCGCAGGGTGATGTTCCGCGACCAGCCGTTCCAATAGGTAGCGACGACCATCTGCACCTCATCCGGCCCGGCATGGATCACATTGTCGGCGATCAGCGCGTCACTGGCGCCGGCGAGCTGGATGATGCGCTCATGATCATTGTAGCTCACGTTCAGGCGCGCGATCGTGCCCGTATTGCCGATATTCTCCGCAGGATTTCCGTCGGCAGGCGTGCAGACCAGCAGAAAGCCGCCATCATTGTCGTGGCTGAAATTGTAGATGAGCTTCGTGCGGCGGGAGTTGAAATCGGAATCGAAGCCCTGCCCATCGAGGATGCCGTTGGTGAAGGCAGCTTCGTTGAGCTGGATAAGCGTATTGTCCGTGCTCCATTGCCAGATGGCGGCATTGTAGCCGGGCGCGCGGCGCGCGGCGTGGCGCACGACATTATGCTCGATCAGCGCACCGTCCGCGCCGCGCGGCACGATGCCGTCGCCACCGATATCCTCCAGCACATTGTCGCGGATCACCACGAAACGGCTCGGGAACCAGCGCGCGACATTCACCTGATCGGAGATGCCGGCAATGCCGGAGCGATCGACCTTCCAGATAAGGTTGCGCTCGATGGTGATCCCTTCGAACCGCGTGGGGACAGTGGGGCCGAGCGCGGAGAAGACGATGCCGCC
>JAFKLU010000023.1 GCA_017304105.1 Sphingomonadales bacterium | reverse complement strand
CGCGCGGTCCGACGTGGTGGTGATCATCAGCGGATGCCGGCAGGCCGCCAGCCCCTCGATGCAGGCGCGCGTGATCCCGTAGCGCGCCTCGATCGGCTGATAGGGATCGGTATTCGTCCCCATCGCGATGGTCTTCACCACATAGCGAGGCCTGGCGAGTTCCGCGCGCAGCAGCTTCGCCGCGTCCGGCTTCACGAACAGCCTGCTCTCGAAATCGAGGCCGGGAGACAAGTCCATGCGCGCATGACTGGGGCGGGCAAAGCAGTAGATGCAGCCATGCTCGCAGCCGCGATAGGCATTGATCGACTGGTCGAAGCTGATGTCCGGGCTTTTGTTGAGCGTGATGATGGTGCGCGCACGCTCCTCGGTAATGGTCGTGCGCAGCGGGGGCGGGGCGTCCTCATCGTCGAGCAGGAAGTCGAGCCAGTCGCCGTCCGCCTGCCGGGAGGGGAGGTTGAAGCGGTTCGACTCGGCATTGCTCGGGGCGCCACGGCCCTTGATCGGGGGCATGAGCGAATGAGAACATAAAAAGAACAAAATGACAAGAGGCGTCAGGCTGCGGCGATCCTCGGAAGAGGCGCCCTCCCCAAATTGACAAGCCTCCCAACGCCCTGCACGCTGCGCCCTATCCGGACTCGGCCATAGCCGGGCCGGTCGAGGAGAGAGAGCCATGGCGGAGAAGCGGGATGTCGTCATCATTGGCGCGGGGCCGGTCGGATTCCTTGCGGCGCTGGGGCTGGCGCGGCAGGGCATCGACGTGACGCTGATCGACCAGGAAGCCGGTATCGTCAGTTCGCCGCGCGCCGCCGTCTATCATCCCACAACCCTCGGCATTCTGGATCGTCTCGGCGTGGCTGACGATTGCATCGACATCGGCCTTTATTGCCGGGGACTCGCCATGCGCTATCCGGAGGTCGGCGACGTGATCTTCTTCGATTATGAGAAGGCCGCGCTGCCCGGGCAGAAATACAATTTCAACCTGCATCTGGGGCAGCATGAGCTGGCGGCCGTCGTGGCGCGTCATCTCGCCCGCTTGCCGCATACGCGCGTGCTCTGGCGGCACCGGCTGGGCTCGCTGGAGCAGAGGGACGGCCATGTGCTGCTCGGCGTGGAGACGCCGCAGGGGCAGGAAGAGATCAGCGCGCGCTGGGTGATCGGCGCGGATGGCGCGCGCAGCACGACGCGGCATCTGCTCGGCATGGATTTCGAGGGCTTCACCTGGCCCGAGCGCTTCGTCGCCACCAATGTCCAGGTGGATCTGAGCGCGATCGGCTATGCCGATACCAACATGGTCGTCGACCCGGTAAACTGGGCGGTCATTGCGCGGCTCAATCGCGGCACTCTCTGGCGGCTGACTTATGGCGAGGACGGCCGGCTCGACGAGACGACCATGTGGGAGCGCATTCCCGGCCATTATCGCGCCTTCATCCCTCCCGACTTGCCCTACCAGATCAGGCAGGCGGCGCCCTATCGCGTGCACGAGCGTTGCGCGCCGCGCTTCCGCGCGGGGCGGGTGCTGCTGGCGGGCGATGCAGCCCATGCCTGCAATCCGTGCGGGGGCCTCGGCCTCACGACCGGCATCATGGACGCCAATGCGCTCTATCAACTGCTGGGCGCGGTCATCCATGGCCATCTCGGCGAGGAGGCGCTGGATCATTATGCGGCGGAGCGTCGGCGGATCTTCCTGGAGATTACCTCGCCGAGCGCGCAGCATTTCAAGAAGCTTCTGAGCCAGCCCGACCCGACGCTGCGCGCCCAGCAGCGCGAGGCCATGCGCAAGTCGATGGAGGATCCCTCCACCGCACAGATGTCGGCAGTGATCTCGCGGCGGATCGTGGGCGATCCGATGCCGGTGGGCGCCGAGGCGGCGCTGTAATCTTCGCTTGCCCTTGGCACTTCCCCGGGCGAGTGAAGGCGGGGGCGGTGCCGTGCCACAGCCGCGCTCGGGGGGAATGAATGAACGTCACCAGATGGTTGGCCAGTGCCATTGCCCTCGCCGCGGCGGGCAACGCCGCACGGGCGAGCGACCTCACGCTCTGCGACAAGAACATGATCTGCGCGAGCGCGCCACGCACCATCGCCGACGCGCTGTTGCAGGCCGGCTACAAGGCCGATCTGGGCAAGGACAAGAATGGCGACCCGATGATCGAGAGCGAGATATCGGGCTACAGCTACACGATCTATTTCTATGGCTGCACGGAGAACAACCTCTGCGATTCCCTGCAATTCTATGCGAGTTTCGATGATCCGATCACGAATGGGGTCGACTTTGCAAACCGCTGGAACACGCAGAAGCGCTGGGTGCAGATGGCCTGGGAGCAGGATAAATATATCCGCATGAGCTACGACGTGACCACGGTGGGCGGCCTCACGCCGGAGAATTTCGCGGATGTCGTAAGCTGGTGGGAGACGGTGCTCGGCGAACTGCCTGAATTCTTCGACAAGCACGCTGTGAAGCGCAAATAGAGTGCTGAGAGAGGGGATTGCCTCGGGGCGGCCGAGGCGATAGGTTCCCTATTCGTTCCAGTATTGAAAAGGGGTGCTCGTGTCGCCGCTCGCTGTTGCCGGCATCCTTGCCGCTGTTTTCGTCGGTCTGCTCGTCGGCTGGCTGATCCGTGCCCGCATGGCCGCGCCCATCGAGGCCGCGCATGCCGCGCTGGCGGAGCGCTTCGCCACGCTGGAGGAAATGCGCAATGCGGCGCTGCGCGATCTCGTCGTGGCGCAGGAGCGGGCGGGGCAGGCGGACGAGCTGCGCACCAAGCTGGAGCTCACCGCCGCCGCGCGCGACCAGGCCGAGCGCAATCTCGCGGCGCTGCGCGCCGACAGCGCAGCGCGCACGCAGGGATTCGAGGCGCAGATCAGGGCGCTCAATGAGGCGCGTGAGCAGCTTTCCGCCCAGTTCAGCGAGACGGCGGGCAAGCTGCTGAACGAGGCGCAGCGCGCGCTGATCGAACGCGCCGACCACCGCTTCAACCAGGCGCATGAGAAGAGCGAGGCGAGCCTCAAGGCGCTGCTGCAGCCTGTCGAGACGACGCTGAAGCGCTATGAGGAGGGGCTTGGCCGCGTCGAGAAGGAGCGGGTGGACAGCTACGCAGCGCTGCGCGAATCCATCGAGCTGGTGCGCGCGGGGCAAGGGCAGGTGCGCGATGAGGCGGCGCGTCTCGTCAACGCGCTGCGCTCCAGCCCCAAGGCGCGCGGGCGCTGGGGCGAGCAATCGCTCTACAATCTGCTGGAGCAGGCCGGCCTTTCCGAGCATGTCGATTATCTGCGCGAAGTGTCCGTCGACACCGAGGACGGGCGGCTGCGACCGGACGTAATCGTGCGCCTGCCGGGCGGGCGGGAGCTGATCATCGACGCCAAATGCTCGCTCAATGCCTATCAGGATGCGAGCGACGCGCCCGATGACGCGACCCGCATCGGCCATCTGCGCAATCATGCCGCCGCGATCCGCCTCCATGCGCAGCAGCTCGGCGCCAAGGATTACTGGACCCGCTTCGGCAAGGCGGCGGACTATGTCGTCATGTTCATTCCCGGCGAGCATTTCCTGTCCGCCGCGCTGGAGCAGGATGCCGCGCTTTGGGAATGGGCATTCGAGCGCCGCGTGCTGCTGGCGACTCCCACCAATCTCATCGCGATCACCCGCACCGTGGCGAGCGTGTGGCGGCAGGAGAAGCTTGCCGAGCAAGCGCAGCAGGTCGGCGCGCTCGGCAAGGAAATGTATGAGCGCCTGTCCGTCGCGGCGGGGCATCTCGGTGCGCTGGGGCGGACGCTCAACACGTCGGTCGGTCATTACAACAAGTTCGTCTCCAGCTTCGAGAACCGCGTGCT
>JAFKLU010000022.1 GCA_017304105.1 Sphingomonadales bacterium | reverse complement strand
TGTCCAGCTATAACCGGATGAGCCCGCGCGGCGCGATCGCGCTGCTCTCCTGGGCGATTCGCCAGCCCTGGGGCGGCGCATGGCGGGAATCGCTGCCGATCGGGGGACAGGACGGGACCTTGCGTCGCCGCTTCGCGGACACGCCGCTCTCCGGCAAGCTGTTCGCCAAGACCGGCTCGCTTAACGCAAGCAATGCGCTCTCCGGCTACATGGTCGCGGCGAGCGGGAAGACCCTGATCTTCTCGGCGATCTCGAACGATTGCCCGGATAGCGAGACCGACAAGGCACTGGCGCAGATGGATCAGGCTTTGCTGGAGATCGCCGCAGCGCGGTGACGCGTCGTCAGCGCCCGATCGAGGCGCGGGCGAAATGCACCGACACGGCCGCCGCGACGCCCTTGGCGAGCTGCATCCGGCCATCCCTGGTCGCCATCCAGCCGGCGTCCCTGTCATTGCTGATATAGCCGGTTTCGAGCAGCACCGAGGGCGTGTCCGGCGCCTTGAGCACGACCAGCGAAGCGAAGCGGTGATAGGGCGAGCGGAAGGGGAAATGCGGCAGCGCCTCGCGATAGAGCAGGTCTGCGAAGCGGGTCGAGGCGGCCATCGTCTCGCGCTGCGTCAGGTCGATGAGGATTGAACTGACGGCCGAGCTTTTGTCGGAGAGATCGACGCCGTTCAAGATGTCGGCGCGGTTCTCGCGCGCGGCGAGGCGGGCGGCCTCGCGGTCCGAGGCAACATCCGAGAGAGTGTAGACGGTCGCGCCCTGCGCGGTCTCGTCCTCGGCCGCATCGGCGTGGATCGAGATGAACAGGTCGGCCCCCAGCTTGCGGGCGATGCCGTAGCGCTCCTGCAGCACGAGGAAGCGATCGTCGCTCCGGGTGAGCGCGACGCGGATACGGCCGGTCTTGAGCAGTTCGTCGCGCACCGCCTGCGCGATGGCGAGCGTCAGATCCTTCTCGTTGATCCGCATCCGCTCGTTATGGGCGCCCGGATCGTGGCCGCCATGGCCCGCGTCGATCACCACGAGCGGGCGGGCCGGATCGCGCGGCCCCGCGATCGGGGGTAGCGCAATGGCCGGCGCCGCGTCCGGAATTCGCACGACGAGCCGCGCGCCGCTCGGCCGCCGGCTCATGTGCAGCACCTGCTCCTGTTGCGGGGGCGGAGCGAGCGCGCCGGCGGAGAGTGCGAGAAATGCGGCCAGGAGGACCATGGGCGGCCTTCTGCCGCGAGCGCGGGCCGCCCGTCCAGCGCAAATCGCTTCGTCGCCGCTGGCACACGGTCCGCCCGCCGCTTCCTTGCAACCGGGGCTTTGCGTGTTGACCTTTTCATCGTTGCTCTGGGGCGAAAGCCCTGCTAGCGATTTCCAACTCCGGACGGCCCGCCATCGCTCAATATGAGCAGGCGGCAAGAATGCCGGATCATCATCGCCTTAACCGGCGATCTGACAGGTTGATGTTGCATGAGGCATGGCTTGACGAGCTCGGAGCGCGCATTTGCGGGCACTGGGCTGCGAGCGCTTTACAAGCCCCATGCCGCAAATGCGGACATGCCCTTGCAGCAGCAGACACACAGTTTTTCGTTGAAAACCGGAGCGCGCTCCGCCGCCGCCGCGTCGATCCGACGCGCCGGGCCGCGCGTTCCCACATTATGCCGGATCGCCGGGCCTCCGATGGAGGCGCCGCGATGACCGGCTGGAGACGTTTGAATGACAATGCGTATGTTGATCGATGCGCGCCACCGGGAAGAAACCCGGGTCGCGGTCGTAACGGGGAACCGGATCGAGGAATTTGATTTCGAGAGTGCCGAGCACAAGCAACTCAAGGGCAACATCTATCTCGCCAAGGTCACTCGGGTAGAACCATCGCTGCAGGCGGCGTTCGTCGACTATGGCGGCAATCGCCACGGCTTCCTTGCCTTTTCGGAAATCCATCCGGACTATTACCAGATCCCGCGCGAGGACCGCGAGGCCCTGCTCGCCGAGGAAGCTGCCCATGCCGCCGCGTTCGGACACGGGCGACGAGGACGATGAGGAGGGCGAGGGCGCCCCGGCGCGCAAGCCCCGCGGGCGTTCGGCCGACAATCAGGCGGCCGACGAGCTGAAGCAGAAGCGCATGGCGCTGCGCCGCCGCTACAAGATCCAGGACGTGATCAAGCGCCGTCAGGTGCTGCTCGTCCAGGTCGTCAAGGAAGAGCGCGGCAACAAGGGCGCGGCGCTGACCACCTATCTGAGCCTCGCCGGCCGCTATTGCGTGCTCATGCCCAACACCAGCCATGGCGGCGGCATCTCGCGCAAGATCAGCAATTCGGCCGACCGCAAGCGCCTGAAGTCGATCATCGCGGATCTGAAGCTGCCCTCGACCATGGGCTGCATCGTGCGCACGGCCGGCCTCTCGCGCACCAAGACGGAGATTCGCCGCGATTTCGACTATCTCGCCCGCCTGTGGGACGAGATCCGCGAGAACACGCTGCGTTCCGGCGCGCCTGCGCTGATCCATAACGACAGCGATCTCATCAAGCGCGCGATCCGCGACATCTATCATCGCGACATCGAGGAAGTGATCGTCGAGGGCGAGGACGGCTATCGTCAGGCCAAGGACTTCATGAAGCTGCTGATGCCGAGCCATGCCCGGCGCGTGAAGCCTTATGCGGACCCGGTCTCGCTGTTCCAGCGCTTCGGCGTCGAGGACCAGCTCGCCGCGATGTATAATCCGGTCGTGCAGCTCAAGTCGGGTGGCTATCTGGTCATCAACCCGACCGAGGCGCTGGTGTCGATCGACATCAACTCCGGCCGCTCGACCCGCGAGCATAATATCGAGCAGACCGCGCTTTCCACCAATCTGGAGGCCGCGCGCGAAATCGCCCGCCAGTTGCGCCTGCGCGACATGGCCGGCCTCGTCGTCATCGACTTCATCGACATGGAGCACAACTCCAACATTCGTAAGGTCGAGAAGGCGATGAAGGAGGCGCTGAAGGACGACCGCGCGCGCATCCAGGTCGGCCGCATCTCCGGCTTCGGCCTCATGGAGATGAGCCGTCAGCGGCTGCGCACCGGCGTGCTCGAGGCCTCGACGCGTCCCTGCCCGCATTGCGAGGGCACCGGGCTCGTCCGCACGGCCTCGTCCGCCGGTCTCTCGGCCCTGCGCATGCTGGAGGAAGAGGCCGCGCGCGGTCGCGGCAGCCTCATCACGCTGCGCGCGAGCCAGGAAGCGGCCTTCTACGTGCTCAACAACAAGCGCCGCGAACTCGACGAGATCGAGCAGCGCTATGGCGTCACCATCGTGATCCTGCCGGATGGCGAGGTCGAGGGTGCGCGCATGTCCGTCGAGGCGAGCGGTCCGCGTCCCACAGTACAGGTCAGCTACGCGCCGATCTCCGAGCCGGTCTTCGAAGAGGATGAGGACGAGGCGTTCGAGGAAGAGGAAGAAGAGGAAGAAGGCGAAGCCGAGGCTGAGGCTGAGCCCCGCAGCCAGGCGCGCGAGGAGCGGGCCGAGGGCGATGGCGGCCGCAAGCGCAAGCGCCGGCGCCGTGGCCGTCGCGGCCGCCGCGAGGGCGACGAGGCGCAGGAGGCCGAGGCGTCGGGCGATGAACTCGTCGCGGAAGGCGAGGCTGAGGCCGAAGCCGAAGCCGAGGGCGGCGAGGAGCCGACTGGCGAAGAGGCCTCCGCCGAGGGTGGCGAGGGCCAGCCCCGCCGCAGCCGTCGCGGTCGCCGGGGTGGACGCCGCCGTCGTGGCCAGAACGGCGCCAATGGCGAAGCGATCGAAGCAGCGCCGGAGGGCGAGGCCGAGGGCGTGTCCGAACCTGTCGAGGCTGTTGAGGAGGCCGTGTCCGAGCCGGCGCCGCTCGCCGAACCGGCGCAGCCGGAGGAGGCCTCGGTCGAGGCTGCTCCGGCGCCTGCCCGCAAGCGCCGCAGCCGCCGCAAGGCGGACGTCGAGGTGGCGGCCGAGGTTGAGGCTGAAGCGGCCGTTCCGGTGGAGGTGTCGCCCGAGCTGACCGCTCCTCCGGCCGAGGAAGCACCGGCCACGCCCAAGCGCCGCTCGCGCAAGAAGGCGGCCGAGCCGGTCGTCGAAGCGCCCGTGGAAGCCGCAGCCGAAGAGGCGCCCGCCGCGCCGAAGCGCCGCTCGCGCAAGAAGGCGGCCGAGCCCGTCGTTGCCGCTGCCGAGCCCGAGGCCGTGGTGGCCACGGAAGCGGCTCCAGCACCCGAGGCCGCCGCGCCTGAGGTCGCTCCGGCCGATGCCGAGTCCGCCGAGGCCGCATCCGATGACGCCGCGTCCGAATCGCCGCGTCGCGGCTGGTGGCAGCGCACCTTCGGGGCGTGATCCTTCGCGCGCCTGTACCCTGGTTGCGACCGGTTCTGCCGGTTCGTCAGCCGGGGTTCAGACGCGCATCGGCATAGGCCGCGCCATGAGTAGCGCCCGTCCCTCCGCCCAGCTTCGCCCGCTCGCGCGGCGCGCGCTTGGGCTGTTGGCGCGACTGGCCGCGCTGCTCGCCGTGGCGGGGCTGTTCGGCAGCCAGGCGGCAATGGCGCAATCCATCCTGCGTGACGCCGAGACCGAGGCGCTCATGCGCGACGCGCTGGCCCCGATCGTGCGCGCCTCCACGCTCGATGATCGCAATGTCGAGGCGCTGGTCATCAATGATCCGAGCATCAACGCCTTCGTGGCGGGCGGGCAGATCATCTGGCTGCACAGCGGCCTCATCGCCACCGCCGACAATCTGAACCAGGTTCAGGGCGTCATGGCGCATGAGCTCGGCCATATCGAGGGCGGCCACATCATCCGCTCGATGGAGGGCATCAAGGAGGCCACCGGCATCCAGCTCGTCACCCTGCTGCTCGGCGCGGCGGCGCTGGCGGCGGGCGGGGGCGAGGCCGGCATGGGCATCATGGCTGCGGGCCAGCAGGCGGCGATGGGCAAGTTCCTCGCCTTCACCCGATCGCAGGAGGCGAGCGCGGACGCGGCTGGCGCGCGCTATCTCCACGGCGCCGGGGTCAGCGGCAAAGGCAGCCTCGAATTCTTCAAGAAGCTGCAGAATCTCGAATATCGGCTCTACATTCCGCAGGACACTTATGTCCGCTCCCACCCGCTCTCCAGCGATCGTATCGCGACGCTGACGAACGTCTATGAATCCGATCCGGCCTGGAACAAGCCGACCGACCCTGCGCTGGAAGCCCGCTTCCAGCGCGTGAAGGCGAAACTCATCGGCTTCGTCGAGGAGCCGCAGCGCACCTTGCAGCTTTACCCGGAGGCGGACCAGACGGTGCCGGCCACCTCTGCGCGCGCTTATGCCTATCACAAGCAGGCCTATACCGAGAAGGCGCTCGCCGAGGTGGGCAGCCTGCTGAAGACGGCCCCGCACGACCCCTATTATCTGGAATTACAGGGGCAGGTGCTGCTCGAATCGGGTAAGCCCGCCACAGCCATTCCGCCGCTGCGCGAGGCTGTCGCGCAGACCAACGCGCCGCTGATCGCGACCCTGCTCGGCCATGCCATGCTGGCGACGGACGATGACAAATATCTCGACGAAGCCGAGCGCGTGCTGCGCGGCGCCGTGCAGCGTGACACGCAAAACCCCTTCGCCTGGTATGCGCTGGGCAATGTCTATCAGCGCAAGGGCGATACGGCGCGCGCCGCCCTCGCGACCGCCGAGCGCTACTCGATGGAGGGGCAATATCCGCTGGCATTGCGCCATGCCGAGGTGGCAATGGGCGGCATCAGCCAGGGCACGCCCGATTATCTGCGCGCGCAGGACATCGCGATGGTGAGCCGCGCCGCCATGGAAAGGACAAGGAAGAAATGAGCAACGACAGACCGGGCCTGCGGACGGCACTGCGCGCGGGCGGCGTTCTCC
>JAFKLU010000021.1 GCA_017304105.1 Sphingomonadales bacterium | reverse complement strand
GACGATCATCCTCAGCATGGTCCTGCAGGCCTATGTGCTCGCCGCGCCCTTCTATCTGCGCGCCGCGGTGGACGAGGCGCTGCCCGCGCTCGACAATGCGCTGCTGGTGACGCTGGCGCTCGGCTTCGCGGCATTGGCCCTGATCGGCGCGGGCGCGGCGCTGCTGCGCAAGATCGTGCTGCTCTCGTCCGGCGCAGCCTTGTCCTACGGCATCACGTCCAATCTGGCGCGGCGCCTCATCCGCCTGCCCATCGCCTGGTTCGAGAAGCGCAAGGTCGGGGACATACTGACCCGCTTCCAGTCGGTCCTGCCGATCCAGCGCTTCCTCATCGAAAGCGCGCCGCTCGCGCTGATCGACGGGCTGCTCTCGGTGCTCACGCTCGCCATGATGCTGCTGACCGCGCCGACGCTGGCGCTGGTGACGCTGCTCGGCCTGATCGCCTATGGCGCGCTGCGCCTCGCCCTGCTGCGCGAGGAGAAGCTGCGGGAGGCGGACTATGTGAAGGCGCTGGGGCGCGAACAGGGCGTGCTGATCGAGACGCTGCGCGGCATGGTGACGCTGCGCCTTGCAGGCCGCGAGACGACCCGTCACGCGCTCTGGCAGAACCGGCTGACCGAAGCGCTGGGCGCCCGCTATCTGCACGAGCGCACCAAGGCATGGCACGAGACGGCAAAGACGCTCATTCCGGCGGTTGAGCTGGTGGTCGTCATCTTCCTCGCGATCCGCGGTTCGATGGCGGGCGCGCTCAGCCTCGGCACGCTGTTCGCCTATCTCGCCTATCGACAGCAGTTCGTTCAGGCGGGCCAGTCGCTGCTCGACGAGGCAGTGCAACTGCGCCTGCTCGACCTGCATCTCGAACAGCTCGCCGACATCGCCCATGCCGAGGAGGATGCGGGCTTCGCCGAGCCGCTGATGCAGCCGGGCTTCGAGGGCCGGATCGAGCTGCGCAACGTGCATTTCAGCTATGGCCCGCAGGAGCCGCTGGTGCTGGCGGGCATCGACCTGAGCATCGCGCCGGGCGATCATATCGCGATCACCGGACCGTCCGGCGGCGGCAAGACCACGCTCGCCAAGATCATCCTCGGCCTCATCGAGCCTGCCGAGGGGCAAGTGCTGATCGATGGCCGTCCGCTCGCCCAATATGGCCGCCGCGCCTTCCGGCAGCATGTCGCCGCCGTGTTGCAGGACGACGTGCTCTATGCAGGCTCGATCGCCGACAATGTCGCCTCCTTCGAGGAGATCGACATGGACTGGCTGACGGAGTGCCTGAAGGCCGCCGCCATTCATGACGACATCGAGGCGATGCCGATGCGCCATCACACGCTTGTGGGCGACATGGGCTCCACCCTCTCGGGCGGCCAGCGCCAGCGAATCCTGCTCGCCCGCGCGCTCTACCGCCGGCCGCAGGTGCTGCTGCTGGACGAGGGCACCGCGCATCTCGACCTGGCGCATGAGGCGCGGGTCAACGCCGCCGTCAGCGCGCTGGGCATCACGCGAATCATCATCGCGCACCGGCCCGAAACGATCGCCGCCGCCGACCGCGTGGTGCGCCTCGTCGGGGGCAGGATCACCCCCGATTGACCCTGCGGCAAAGGTAAATCAACAAGCTTAAGGGCTTACCTATCCAGATAGCCGTTTCATCCGAGTTCATTGCATTTTCCGAAGCTTGGGAAGAACTTGTTCATAGTTGCCTGCGATAAGCCACCCTCGGCGGAGTGTCCGCCATGAGTGTGGACCATGTTTCGATTGCGCCTCCTCGCGAGTCTGGCCGGATCAGCTCGCAGCCTCGTTCTGACCGTGGCGTGCCTCGTCGGGCTCGCCGTGGCGTTCGCTGGCGCGGGTCGGGATGTCGACAATCGGGCGCGCGCGTACGGCTACGAATTTCTGCCCAAGAAGCCCAGCGGCGAACTCGTCCTCGTCGTCATTGACACGCCGAGCATCAAGGCGCTGGGTGCGTGGCCCTGGCCGCGCGGGCGCCACGGCGATCTGATCACCGCTCTCGACAAGGCCGGTGCAAGCCGCATCGCCTTCGACATCATCTTCGACCAGCCGGCCGCAGACCCGGATCAGGACAGGCAGTTCGCTCAGGCCCTGTCCCGCACGCGGGCTGACATCTATTTCGCATCCCTGCTGGAAAATCTGTCCAACGGGCAGGAGAAGCACGAGGCGTTGCCGACCGCATCCCTGCTGCCCTATGTGACGCCGGTCAGCATCTGGGTTGAGAGCGATCTCGATATGTTCCATCGCCGGGTCGTGCTCAATGCGCCGGTGCTTGGCCAGACGCTGCCGGTCATGGCGCAGTCGCTCGCGGGCACGAACTACCCGGACGACCGCAAGATGCTGATCGACTGGGCTTACTGGCCCCGCAGTTTCGATCGGATCTCCTATTCGGACGTGCTCGCAGGGCGTTTCCCGAAGGATTTCTTCAAGGGCAAGAGCGTGCTGATCGGGTCCGATGCCTTTGGCCTCGGCGACCAGTACAGCGTGCCCTATCACTACAAGATCGCCGGCATGTATATCCAGGCGGCCGCGTCCGAGACCCTGCGCGCGGGCCGCCCGGTGGATCTCGGCAACTGGCCGGCCCTGCTCGCCGCATTCCTGCTGGTCAGCGGCGCCGTTCTGCTGCGGACGCGGTGGCGCTACGTCGCGCTCACCCTCGGCATGCTCGCGCTTCCGCCCGCGCAGATCCTGATCGAGCATTTCTCGATCCTGCGCGTCGACGTGGGCGCGGCGACCATCGCGCTGGCAGCCGCCCTGCTCGCGCAGCTCATGCTCACCCTTGCGCAAGCCATGCTCGACCGGATCACCAAGTCCGCCGAGGCGGGCCTCCCCAATCTCGCGGCAATGGAACTCAACGAGCGCGACGAGGGCGTCATGGTCGTCGTGTGCCTGCGCAATTATGTCGAGACCACGGCGCTTCTCGGCTTCGCGGCGCAGGGCAAGCTGCTCAACAAGATCTGTGATCGTCTGATCCTCGCGGCAGGCCACGACCACATCTACCAGATCGACAATCACAGCTTCGCCTGGCGCAGCCGTGAGGACGTGCCCGAGGTGGTGGCGAGCCTTGAAGGACTGGAGGCGCTGTTCCAGGCGGGCGTTCAGGTCGACCAGCTCACGGTCGACATCACGCTCAACGCCGGCTTCTGTGACGAAATCTCGCTCTCGATCGACGATGCGCTGCCCAAGGCCGTGATGGCGGCGACCAACGCCATCAATCGCGGCGTGCTGTGGGAGCGCTATGAGACGGACGAGGACGAGGTCTTCTGGAAGCTCTCCATCCTCAACGAGTTCGAGCAGGCGCTCTCCCGCGGGGACGTGTGGGTCGCCTACCAGCCCAAGCTCGATCTTCATGCCGACCGCATCACCGGCGCCGAAGCGCTGATCCGCTGGACACACCCTGAGCGCGGCTTCATCCGGCCGGACCGCTTCGTGCGCGCGATCGAGGATGCCGGGCGCATCGACAAGCTGACCCTTTATGTGCTGGAGCGCGCCATTGCCGACTTCGCGCCGCTCGGCCTCTCGGTCGCGGTCAACCTGTCGATGCGCATGCTCGGCAAGAACCGGTTGGAGGCGCCGCTGCGCGAACTGCTCCAGGCCTACGGCATGCCGGCCGAAAAGCTGACTCTTGAGATCACCGAATCGGCCAACATGGCCGACGATCGCGGCATTGAGGAACTGGAGGCGCTACGCGCGCTCGGCGTGCGCATCTCGATCGACGATTATGGCACCGGCCAGTCGACCCTCTCCTATCTTAAGCGCCTCCCCGCCTCGGAACTCAAGATCGACCAGAGCTTCGTGCGCCAGGTGCTCACCAGCCGCTCGGACGAGGTGCTCATCAACTCGACGATCAAACTTGCCCATGAGCTGGACATGCGGGTCGTGGC
>JAFKLU010000020.1 GCA_017304105.1 Sphingomonadales bacterium | reverse complement strand
CGTGCTGATCAACGGCATCGCATACGATAACGACCTGCATCCCTGAGGGCATGGTCTGCAAGGTAGGAGAGTGAAGATGACTGTCGAACTTGGCGTGAACCTGGAAAGCGCCGCCCCCGAACAGGATCATGGCACGGGCTCCGGTTCACCGCGCCCCGGCCGCCCACCGACGGGGAAGGAATATCTCGCCTCGCTGCAGGACGATCGCGAGATCTGGATCTATGGCAAGCGCGTCAAGGACGTGACGACCCATCCCGCCTTTCGCAATTCCGCCCAGACGGTTGCCCGCCTGTACGATGCGCTCCACGCGCCCGAAACCAGGGACATCCTCACCTGCCCGACCGACACGGGCAATGGCGGTTACACGCACGCCTTCTTCCGCGCGCCCAAGACGCAGCAGGATCTGGCCCATTCGCGCGACGCGATCGAATGCTGGCAGCGCATGGTTTATGGCTGGATGGGCCGGACGCCTGACTACAAGGCATCGTTCACGGGCGTGTTCGGCGCCAATCCCGAGCATTTCGCCCCCTTCGGCGACACCGCACGAAACTGGTATCGCAAGGCGCAGGAAGAAGTGCTGTTCCTCAATCACGCCATCGTCAATCCGCCGGTGGACCGTAACCGCCCGGTCGACGAGGTCGAGGACGTCTTCGTCCACGCGGTGAAGGAAACCGACGCCGGTATCGTCGTGCGCGGCGCGAAGGTGGTGGCGACCGGATCGGCGCTCACCCAGGCCAATTTCTGCGCGAGCAACCGCGGCACGCTGCGCAAGCGCGAATATGCGCTCGCCTTCTTCGCTCCCATGGAAACGCCGGGCGTGAAACTGATCTGCCGGCACTCCTACGAGCTGGCGGCCGCTGCGACGGGCAGCCCGTTCGACTATCCGCTCTCCAGCCGGATGGACGAGAACGACGCCGTTCTGGTCTTCGACAATGCCTTCATCCCGTGGGAGAATGTGTTCTTCTACGGCGAGGTCGATCGGGCCGACAAGCTGATGCAGGGCGCCCGGACGACCGGCCGCGTCACCATCCAGGCGTTCACCCGCCTGAAGGTGAAGCTCGATTTCATCATCGGCCTGGTGATGAAGGCCAGCAAGATCGCCGGCACAGCCGAGATGCGCACCAATCAGGCGCTGATCGGCGAACTCATCATGTATCGCAACACCGTCAAGGGCCTGACCGATGCGATGATCGCATATCCCGATCCGCTCCACGGCGATTACATCACCTTCAACGAGACCTATGGCATGACGCTGCGCGGCCTTGGCCCGCACATCTATACCCGCATGCGCGACATCGTTCAGAAGGTGTCGAGTTCGAGCCTCATCTACCTGAACTCCAATGCGGTCGATTTCCAGAATGAGGATCTGCGCCCCTATCTGGACGTCTATCTGCGGGGCTCCGATGGCATCACGGCCGAGCAGCGCTCGAAGACCATGAAGCTGCTGTGGGATTCCATCAGCAGCGAGTTCGGCGCGCGGCATGAGCTCTACGAGCGCAATTATCTGGGCAGCCACGAGGACGTGCTGATGGGCCCGCTGTTCAACGCGCTGGCAAACGGCGATGCAAAGGGTTTCGCGGATTTCGCCGACCAGTGCATGGACGAATATGACCTGAATGGCTGGAAACTTCCCGGCTTCCACAATGGCGAGGACATCCGGGCTTTCCCCCGGTGAACCAGAGCGGGCCCGGTTCGCGCCGGGCCCTTCCGCGGCCCTCGCCCTCTGCCTGACACCCTCCGTCTCCGGAGCAGGATATGCACGACGCGATCGCAACGACCGAAGAGATCATCGCCGAAGCCCGCGCCGGACGCATGTTCATCCTGATGGATGACGACGACCGGGAGAATGAGGGCGATCTGATCATCCCCGCGCAAATGGCGACGCCGGACGCGATCAACTTCATGGCGACGCATGGCCGGGGCCTGATATGCCTCGCGCTCACCCCGCAGCGCGCCGACCAGCTCCAGCTGAAGATGATGAGCGCCAACAACCAGACGCGCCATGAGACCGCCTTCACGGTCTCGATCGAGGCGCGCCATGGCGTGACCACGGGCATCTCCGCGCCCGATCGCGCACGGACCATTTCCGTCGCGATCGACGCCAATATGGGAGCGGACCAGATCGTCACGCCCGGCCACATCTTCCCGCTCGTGGCGCGCGAAGGCGGCGTGCTGGTGCGCTCCGGGCACACCGAGGGCGCGGTCGACATCGCCCGTCTTGCCGGGCTCAATCCCTCCGGCGTGATCTGCGAGATCATGAAGGACGACGGGACCATGGCGCGCCTGCCGGACATCATCGCCTTCGCGCGCAAGTTTGGCCTGAAGATCGGCACGATCCGCGACCTGATCGCCTATCGCCGCCGATATGATCGGCTGGTCGAGCTAGTCGCCACGTCGACCTTCAACAGCACATTCGGCGGGGACTTCACCGCCAAGGTCTATCGCAACAAGCTGGACGGGGTGGAGAGCCTTGTCCTCCAGAAAGGCGCCGTGCCCGAGAGCGGGCCGATGCCGGTGCGGATGCACGGCGTCTCCCCCTTCCACGACATGCTCGGCCAGCCGGGGCCGCGCAACGGGCTGCTCCAGCGCGCGATGCGCGCCATCGCGGCGCAAGGCACCGGCGTCATCGTCCTGCTGCGCACGGACGATCCGCACACCATGTCGCGCGCGGCCCTGGCGGGCGAAACCCCGCCGGAGATCAATCTCCGCCTGATCGGCATCGGCGCCCAGATCCTGGCCGATCTTGGCATTAGCGAGCTGACGCTGCTGACCAACTCCGAACAGCATCTGATCGGGCTTGAGGGCTATGGCCTGACGATCGTCGGTCGCCAGAGCATCCCGGACTAAGGGATTTTCTCAGTTCGCACCGATCGCGACGCAGGACGGGTTGGGCACCGAACAGACGATCCCGATCGGGCTCAGATCGCCAGTTGAGCGATCGACGCGGTAACCCACGATCTCCCCGCTGAGCTGATTGACGACGAAGCCATAGGCGCCATCGGCCGAAAGCGCGAAATGGCGCGGCGTGTTCCCCATGACGGGCGCCTGGGACCGCAGCCGCAAACGCTGCGAACCGGCCAGTATCTCGAACACCGAGATACAGTCTGCGCCGCGATTTGAGACATAGAGCCGACGCCCGTCAGGCGACACGACAATCTCCGCGGGCTGGTTCGGCTGGTCGTCCGCAGTCGCGGCAATGGTCTGCTTGCAAATCAGTCGGGGACCATCGCCATAGTCGAAAACCGATATCGTGCTGTCCAGCTCGTTTGCCACATAGACGGTGGAAGCGTCAGCAGACCAGGCCATGTGCCGCGCGCCAGCCCCGGAACTGACCTGCGCATAAGGCTGCTGACCGGGGGACAAAGCCCCCTCCCCATCTGTCTCATAGACAAACAGGCGATCCAGCCCGAGATCGCACGCGAGCACATGGCGGCCATCGGCATCGAAGGTCGCACTATGCGGCCAGGGATTTGCCTGCCTCGGCCGGGCGCCCGTGCCGCTGTGGCGGGCGACGCGCAGCGGACCGGCGGGCATGCCGTCCGGACCCAGCCTGCACACCGCGACGGTCGGCCCCAGCGGGTTGGCGACGGCGAGCGCCCGCCCGTCCCGCGCCACGCTGATATGAGCACAGGACGCCCCGCCCGACGCAATCTTCCAGGCCGGGGCCAACAGGCCATCCTCGCCGATTGCCCAGGCCGAAATCGCGCCGGTGGACCTGTCTTGCGGATCGACCTGCCGCTCCGCCGCGAAGAGCCATCGGCCCGACGGGTGAAGGCACACGAAGGACGGGCTGAACACGTCTCGCATGACCTGAACCTGATGCGCGCGCTCGCTCCCCACATCGAAGCGAAACACATACAGCCCTTCGGAAACGGCTCCACCCATGAAGCCGTCCGTAAACGTCCCGACATA
>JAFKLU010000019.1 GCA_017304105.1 Sphingomonadales bacterium | reverse complement strand
CGATCTCGGCCCCTTCTGGCGCGGGCGCGGCTACGCGCAGGTCGAGGGCGTCATGGCGCATTATGACTGGAAGGATATCGACCAGCCGGGGGAAACCAGCCACATCATGCAATTCTGGCACCGCGCGCTATGAGCGCCTTCCTGATCGCCCTCGCCCAATATCCAATCGAGCGGCTCACGGACTTCGCCGCCTGGGAAGCCCGTCTGGACCGCTGGGTCGCGCAGGCCGCCGGCAAGGGCGCCCGGCTGCTCGTCTTTCCCGAATATGGCGCGATGGAACTGGCCTCGCTCGATCCGGCGCGCATGGGCGATCTGCATGGATCGCTCCGCTTCGTCGCGGGGCTGATCGAGCGGATCGACGCGCATCATGCTGCGCTCGCCCGGCTTCACGCGGTTCATATCCTCGCCGCCAGCCTGCCCTGCCCGCTTGCGGACGGCCGCGTGGTCAATCGCGCGCGGCTGTTCACGCCCGCCGGCCGGAGCGGCCATCAGGACAAGATCGTCATGACGCGCTTCGAGCGCGAGCAATGGGACATAGCGGGCGGCGATCGCATCCGCGTGTTCCAGACGGCGCTGGGACGCATCGGCGTATCGATCTGCTATGATGTCGAGTTCCCCATGATCGCGCGCGCTCAGGCGCAAGCCGGCGCCGGGCTCATCCTCGCCCCCTCCTGCACGGACAGCCTGCAAGGCTATTGGCGCGTGCGGATCGGCGCGCAGGCGCGGGCGCTCGAAGGCCAGTGCTTCGTCGCCCAGGCGCCCACGGTCGGCATGGCGCCATGGTCGCCTGTGCTGGACGAGAACTACGGCGCGGCGGGCCTGTTCGCCCCATCGCTCGGCGACGCACCGGACGATGGCGTGCTGGCGCTTGGCGAGGAAGGCGCCGGGCAGTGGGTCTATGGCGAGGTCGATCCCGCGCGCGTGAATAGCTGGCGCACGGAAGGCGCCGTGCTGCCGTTCCGCCACTGGCCCGAGCAGTTCCTCGACGCGCGGCCCTCGGCTCCGCCCTGCGAGATCATCGACCTCACCTGACACGAGGCCCGGCCATCCCCGGCGAGAGCCGGGGGATGCCGGTCAGAAAAACAGCTTCCGCACGCTCACCCGCACCGATCGCCCGATCGGGTCGACGAAGCCCGGCCGGAAGGCGAAAGGCACCGCGCCCGTGCCGTCCGTCACGCGCTGGCGCGTGTTGAACAGATTGTCGATGCCGATCTGCACCCGCACCCCGCGCAGCAGGGGCGCACCCTGGACCAGCTTTGGCATTTGCGTGAGGTTCGCGAACAGGCGCAGGTTGAGCGTCGCAAGATCGCCAAAGCGCAGCTGGCTGGTCGGCTCGCCCACCACGCCGTTGATCCGCGTCGCGCTTGCCCACTTGCCGGTCAGTCGCAGACCATAGCCGCTCTGGCTGAGGCCCGCCTGCAGCTCGATCTGGTGCCGCGAGGGGCCCGCGCCGCCGCCCAGCGTGTCGCCATCCAGCAGGTCGAGCGCCGGGAGTGTCGGCGCGAGCTGCGTCGTGTTGGCAAACGCCCACTCATGATAAATCGCGAAGTTGATCCGCCCGCCGCCACCGCCGAATCCACCAAAGCCGCGTCCGGGGCCACCCGCCTGCCGGTTCGCGCCTGAGGGCGCGCCAGCCCCGGGGGCCTGCCCGGCGGCGGCTTCACCACCCGGCGCGCCCTGGCCGGCTGGTGCCCCCGGTCCGCCCGGCGGCACGCCATTGGGGAAGCGCCGCTGAAATGCCTCGCGCATCGCGTTGATCTGGCTCTGCGGCGTGCGCAGGCGCTTGCTGAAGTTGATACCCCAGCGCAGCGAATCGCGCTTCTGTGCTGTGATGTTGATCGGTCGCAAGTCCACCTGCACGAGCCTGCCGACGCGCGGGTTGAGCGGATCGCTCGGATCTGCCGGGTCACGCAGGAAGCGACCGGGGAAGGCCGAGGCGGTTTCGGCGGTGATGCCGGGAAAGCCCATGATACCGCCGCTGGTCTCGCGATGACTGTAGTCGACAGTCAGCCTCACATCCGGATCCGAGAGGAGATTGAGCACGAGGCCCAGCCGGTAGCTCTCGTCGCGCGCATCGCCGAGGGCGGAATTCCCGCCGGTGATCGTGGTCACCAGCACGCTCTCGCCGCGCACATAGTCGAACACCGGCACGAACTGCGTGACCGCCTGCGGATCGCCCAGTTGGGCAGCGGTAGGCGCATTCTCCTCGTTGCGATAAGAGGCGGACAGGTTGATGCCGCGCCGTGGCGTCCAGTTCAGCCCGAAGCCGAAGGTGCGCAGTGTCCCGGCATCCGAATAATGGTCCACGCCCACATTCGCATTGGCGGAGATGCGGCCGAGCTTGTCGGCCTGGCGCGAGAACGGAAAATCGAGGCTCAGAGATCCGCTGCCCGTGTCCCGCGCGATGCTCCGCCCGGTGATCGTCAGATTCCGATTGAGGCTGCTCTCCAGCCGCATCATCGATCCGCCAAGCTTCAAGGTTGCGGAAACGTCGCCCGCCGGCAGCTTCAGCAGCGGCCGATTATAGACGAAATCGAGATTTGCTGTGTCGCTGCGGCTCTGCGTCTCGTCCGCCGGGCGGTCGATCAGGAAGGAGGCCGGCACGTCCACGCTCGGGTCTATAGCCGCGCTGCCCGTACGGAGCAGGTTGGCATAGGCGGCCAAGTCATAAGGCCGCGCCGTGATGCCGCGCGTTTCCTGCCGCGCGTAAGAGCCGGTCAGGGTCCACTGGCCGACGCTGCGCATCGCATTGAGGGTGAGGCCGACCTGGCCGTTCTGCGTGCTGCTTGATCGCTCCAGCGCGCCAAGGCCGGGCGCGGTCGGATAGAAGAGCCGATCCGCAGCTCCCCCCGCATAGGGCGTACCGCCGGGGATGGTCAGCGCCGGGAGCGCAAGCCCTACATTGCTCTCGCTACGGCTCGTACCGATCTCGCCGCTAAGCGTCGCCTGGGTGCGCTCACCGATCGGGCGATGATAACTCGCATCGACCGTCAACTCCTCGCGTGCCGGCGAGAGGGTGCGCGCCATGCTGTCGGTGCCGTCAATCCCGCGATCGCTCTCAAGGATCGCCCCCTTTCGGCTATATTCGGCATTGATGTTGACCCGCTGCCCCCGCCGGATCGAGAGATGGCCGAGTTCCACCTCCCCCGTGGCGCCATCGCCTTCAGTAGGCAGGCGGCCGGTCAACTCACCCGTGAACGCCCGGAAGCGCTGGCGCAGCACGATGTTCATGACCTTCTGGTCCGCGCCATAGCCATAGCGCAGCCCGACTTCCTCGGGCAGGATGTCGACGCGCGCGATTGCCTCGGCCGGGAGGGAGGCGATCTCCCGGAAGCTGGAGATGCGATGCCCCTCCAGCAGCGTGACCGGCGGTTTCCCGCTCGCGCTCTGCAATTGCGGCCCAAGCTCAGTCAGCAGATCGCTGATGCTGCTGACGCCCAGCGCGCGGATGTCTGCCGCCTGCAGCTGCTGCTCGGGCTTGACGTCGCCCACGACGGCGCCACGCTCGCGCGCGCCCGTGACGACGATATCCTCCTCCTCGTCTTCGGGATACTGCTCGTCCTGCTGACTGGACTGCGCATGCGCAGGAGCGCTCGCCAGCGCGGATGGGGAGGTTGCGGCCAGCAGCAGCGCGGGAAAACGAGCGGATTTGTTCATGCCGGGGATCATCGCCTGGGTTGACTTGGGCCACATGCGACTAGCGCGCAGAAGCTGTCACATTGCTGACTGGTCTGTCTGCAATGTGAAAACCCACCGGTCTTTGACGGATGCCCTCAAAATCCCGGAATTCTGCGGCAGATCGCTGCAATTGCGAGGCGCTTGCAACAAAATCCGGGCGTCGGCAATCTTCCAACTTGTAACAAATTGTCGGCAGACCCTAGGAAGGTCGGACATCGCAGCATCAGGAGAGGATGGATGGTGACGC
>JAFKLU010000018.1 GCA_017304105.1 Sphingomonadales bacterium | reverse complement strand
GACGCGCGCGCCCGCATTCTCGCGGTCCTTGAGCAGGTGCCACGCGCCGACCGCACCGACCGCGAAGGCGGTGGTCAGATAGGCCGCGATGGTCGTGTGCACGAGCCGATAGGGGAAGCTCGGGTTGAAGATGATCGCCGTCCAGCTCGGGCCGGGCAGAAACTGGCCGCCGGCGCCCATCTCATAGCCCGCCGGCGTCTGCATCCAGCTGTTCACCGAGAGGATCCAGAAGGCGGAAACGAACGTGCCGAGCGCCACCGCGCAAGTCGCGGCAAAGTGCAGCCCCTTGCCGACCTTGTCGAAGCCGAAGAGCATGACGCCGAGAAAGCCCGCCTCCAGAAAGAAGGCCGTGAGCACTTCATAGGCCATGAGCGGACCGATGACCGGCCCCGCCTTGTCCGAGAAGACGGACCAGTTGGTGCCGAACTGGTAGGACATGACCACGCCCGAGACGACGCCCATGGCAAAGACGATGGCGAAGATCTTGAGCCAGTAACGAAAGACATTGGCGAAGACCGACTTGCCTGTCGCCAGCCACAGCCCCTCCAGCACGGCGAGGAAGCTCGCCAGACCGATGGTGAAGGCAGGGAACAGGAAGTGGAAGCTGACCGTGAAGGCAAACTGGACGCGCGCCAGAATCAGGGCGAGCTCATTGTCCACAGGTGACATCCGTCCTCCTCCCGGCCAGGCCGTGGGGTCGTAGCCGGATCGTCCATTGCTGACGCGCGTCCCTTCGCATGAATGACGTGCGGGGGGAAGAGCATGAGACGTTCTTTTACAGAACGAGCATGCATAAAATGCAATCGTCGGGCGCCTTGCGCCGGGCAGGCCCGAGCCTCAGCTCCCGCTCCCCAGATCGACGATGGTCGAGGCGAGGCGCTCCACCTCCGCCCGGTCATGGCTCACATAGAGGATGGGGCGCTTCAAGTGGTCGCGGATGCGCTCGATGACGCCCATGATCTCCTCGCGCCGCGCGGCATCGAGCGAGGACAGAGGCTCGTCCATGAGCAGGAAGCGCGGACCGCTGAGCAACGCCCGGCCGATCGCGACGCGCTGCGCCTCGCCGCCGGAGAGGGTGCGCGGCCAGCGCCCCAGCAAATGGCCGATGCCGAGGAAATCGACGGCATGCTCCAGGCTCATCCAGCGATTGGCGGGGTCCGCGAGGCGCCAGCCATAAAGGAGATTGTCCTTCACGCGCTTGTGTGGAAAGAGCCGGCCATCCTGAAAGACATAGCCCGCGCGGCGCCGCTCGGGCGGCAGGTCGATGCCGGCGGCACGATCGAACAACACCTCGCCCTCGACCACGATGCGACCCCGGTCCGGACGCAGCAGGCCGGCGACCATGTTCAGCACCGAGCTCTTGCCGACGCCGGAAGGACCGAACAGCGCGGTGAGCCCGCCGGGGCTGCGCAGCCGCAGGGCGACCTGCGCATCGCCAAGGCGCCGCGCGACATCGACCTCAAAGGACATGGCCGCCCTTTCCGGGGCCCATGCGCAGCGTGAGCAGCTCCGAGACGAGCAGCGCGCCAAGCGAAAGCAGCACGGCGATGATGGCGAGCCGCGTCACCTCGGCCTCGTTGCCGGGGATTTGCAACGCGCCGTAGATGGCGATGGGGATGGTGCGCGTCTCGCCGGGGATGTTCGAGACGAAGGTGATCGTCGCGCCGAACTCGCCGATCGAGCGGGCAAAGCCGAGCACGGCCCCGGCGAGGACGCCCGGTATGGCAAGCGGCAGCGTGATCGACAGGAAGGTGCGCGCGGGGCCTGCGCCCAGCGTGCGGGCGGCGCCCTCCAGACGCTGATCGACGGACTCGATCGAGAGGCGCATCGCGCGGACCATCAGCGGCAGCGCCATGATCGCCGCCGCCAGCGCCGCGCCGGTCCAGCGGAACATGAAGCTGAGCCCGAACCAGTCGGCAAGCAGGCGCCCGGCCGGACCATTGGTGCCGAAGGCGATGAGCAGCAGCCAGCCGGTGACCACCGGCGGCAGCACCAGCGGCAGATGCACCACGGCGTCGAGCAGCAGCTTGCCGGGAAATCGCCCGCGCGCCAGCAACCAGGCGAGCGCGAAGGCGACCGGCAGGGTGAGCAGCACAGCAAGCAGACTCACCTTGAGCGACAGCAGGATGATCGACCATTCCTCCGCCGTCATCGCCGCCCCTCGCGTCCGCAGGAGGCAGCTCGCCCGCGCCCATCCCCTCCGCCAAGCCGGAGGGCAAGCATCTCAGTCCCGGCCCTCACCTTGCCACGAACCCCCGCCGCGCGAAGATCGCCTTGCCCTCGCGTGAGAGCAGGAAGCGGCGGAAGGCTTCGGCTTGCGGATTGGTGGAAGTCTTGAGCGTCGCGATCGGATAAGTGATCGGCGGGTGCGTGTTGGGGGGAAAGGCGCCGATGATCCGCACTTTGGTCGAGGCGCGCGCATCGGTCGCATAGACGATGCCGAACGGGGCCTCGCCCCGCTCGACCAGCGCCAGCGCGGCGCGCACATTCTCCGCCCGCGCCACCTTGCCCTCGACGCCGCGCCACACACCGAGCGCGCCCAGCGCCGCCTTGCCATATTTGCCGGCCGGCACCGAATCGGGGTCGGCCATCGCCAGCCGCCCCTGCCCGAGCGCGCGGGCGAGAGGGAAATTGCGGCCGATCGCAAGGCGCGCGGCGCTTTTCACTGGCGCGACCAGCACGAGGCGGTTGGTGAGGAAAGTCGCGCGGCTGCCAGGGCGGATCAGCTGCTTTCCGGCGACATGGTCCATCCATTCCTCATCGGCCGAGATGAACAGATCCGCCGGCGCGCCCGCCTCGATCTGCCGGGCAAGCGCCGAGGATGCCGCGAAGGACAGCACCGGCGCGGGATTGCGCCTGCCGGCCCAGGCTTTGGCAGCATCGCCGAGCGCTTCCTGCAGGCTCGCGGCCGCCAGCACCAGCGGCCCGCGCTGGGCGGCCCGTGCGGGCGTGAGCGAGACCAAGGCTGCGAGCGCGAGCAACAGGAACTGGCGGATGGTCAGGAGCATGCGGCCTCGGCTTTGCTATAGCTCGGCATATACAGCAATGGAGCTGGTGGGCAATCGCGGGAAACAGTCAAAAAAGCGAACCGCTCCCTCAGCCTGTCGAGAGGCGAACGAGGCTCTTGCCGGGCTCGGGGAGCCTTATTCCTTCTGACTCTTCCTCGGCGCCGGCAGCATCGCCGCAGCGAGCGCCGCTTCGTCCGGGCAATCGGACGCTCCGCTGAGGCGCGCCTGCAGCGACCGGTAATGCGCCAGCACGCGCTCGCCGAGCGGGGTCAGCCGGGCGCCGCCGCCATGGGAGCTGCCGGGCGACGTCTCCACCAGAGGCCCCGTCCAGCAGCGGTTCATCACATCGACCAGCAGCCAGGCGCGGCGATAGCTCATGTCCATCGCGCGCCCCGCCGCCGAGATGGAGCCATGCGCCCGGATCGCATCGAGCAGGTCAGCCTTGCCCGGCCCCATGGCGATCTCATCGCCGCAATAGAGCTGGATCTTGAGCTTGATGGTGGCGGGTGCGGTCATCCTGCAATCCTAGAGGCTGTCCGGACCCCATGAAACATGGTTTGTGCCGCAAAGGTCCGGACAAGGCCGTCGACTCAGGCGACCTCGATCGGCGTCACATCATAGCCCGCCTCGCGCAGGGCGGCGATCAGGCGGCGCAGATGCTCCTCATCACGCGTCTCGCACTCCACTTCAAGGCTGAGCCCCTTGGCCGGCAGGTTGGTGAAGATGCGCTGGTGCGCCAGCTCCAATATGTTGACCTGCTGCTCATCGAAGATGCGCGCGACATGATAGAGCGCGCCGGGCCGGTCCTGCAGGCGGATGCTGAGCCGCGCGAGGCGGCCCGAGCGGGCAAGATCGCGGAGGAGTACGTTGGCGAGCAGGCGGGTGTCGATATTGCCGCCGCACAGCACGAGGCCGAC
>JAFKLU010000017.1 GCA_017304105.1 Sphingomonadales bacterium | reverse complement strand
CGCGTTGGCGAGGGCATAGCCCTTCTGCACGGCAAGCGGATTGTTGGTCCACTCGTTGAAGACCTTCGACTGGTAGTAGACGTCGAAGCGCGGCGTGAGCGTCCCGGCGTCGCCAAGATCGAACTCATACTGGGCACCCGCATTATACTTCCACTCCGGTGCACCCGGCGCCTTGCTGGCGAGCGTGGGGCCGCCCGAGACGCCGGCCGCCGCGCCCAGGCTCTTGATCTCGAAGCCGGTGTAGCTCGCCGACATGTCGATTTCGAGACCCTGGACCGGGCGGAACTGCAGCTCCGCCTCGACGCCGTTCACATGCGCCTGGCCGGCATTGGCGATGACGATGCTGGGCTGGCCATTATTGTCAAAGCCGTTCGCGCTGAGCTGCAGGTTCTTGTAGTTGCTGTGATAGGCAGCGATGTTGAGGCGAACCATGCGGTCGAACAGGTCGCTCTTGAGGCCGATTTCGTAGGCCTGCAGCGTCTCGGGACCAAAGGGCACGGCCGCAGCCGGCGTGAACGGACGCGGATTGATGCCGCCGCCCTTGAAGCCGGTCGAGAACTGGCCGTAGAGCATCACGTCATCCGTGACCTTGTAGTCGAGGCCGAACTTCCAATCGAAGCGGTCGAACTTGGAAGCAGGCGAACGGAAGGCACCGCCCGTGAAGAACGGCGTGCCCGAGGGCACGTTGGTGCGGTTGAACAGATAGGTCTTCGATTCCTTCGAGTAGCGCACGCCGGCGGTCGCCGAGAAGCGGTCCGTCAAGTGGAACGTGCCATGCGCGAAGGCCGAGCGGTTCCAGGAGTCCGTGCTTTCATTCTGGTCGAAGCCGATGTTGGACGCCGCGAGATACGCGCCGCCGCCCAGCGAGCTATTACCGTCGAACGAGAAGACGCCAGCCGCCCAATCCAGAACCTCATTGAACGCTGTGCCGACGAGGCGGAATTCCTGCGTGAACTGCTCGAAGCCGGCGATGTTGTCGGTGAGCGCCACCGGCAGCGGCGAGTTGTTCGCATTCTGAACGAAACGGCCGCTGAACTTCTGATAGGCGGTGACCGACTTGAGCTGGATATTATCCGTGATGTCCCAGCTGATCTCGCCCGAATAGCTCTCCGAATTGACGGTGTTCACCGGCGGCACCTTGCGGCCGAGGAAGGCGCTGTCATAGGTCGCGAAGCTCACATAGGGGTCCACGATGAAGCGCTGGTCGAACGGAATGCCATAGGTCGGGATCAGGCGGTTGTTGTTGTAATTGACGAGCGCCGCCGCCGACGTGTTGATATGGATGAGCGAGTCCGCCGCCGCTTCCGAATTGTCGCGGATGATCTCGGCGGCGAGGTTGACCTCGACATCCGACGAAGGCGTCCAGCGCAGTGCCGCACGCGCCGCACGGACGCTCTCGCCACCCAGCGTGCCGACCTTGCAGCTATTGCCGTTGCTCGAAACGGTCGGCTTCAGGTTGCCGGCCAGCGCCGGATAAGCGCAGGCGAAGTCGACGCGGTCGACATAACCGTCGCGCTCCTTGGAGGCGAAGGAGACGCGCAGCGCCAGCTGCTCGGCGATGAGCGGGATGTTGACCATGCCGCGCAGATCGAGCCGATCGTAGCTGCCATAGGTGCCCTCGATCGAGGCCTCGAACTTGTCGGCAGGCTTCTTCGCGATGAGGCGCACGGCGCCGCCGATCGAGTTCTTGCCGAACAGCGTGCCCTGCGGGCCGCGCAGGATCTCGACGCGCTCCAGATCGAGCAGATCGAACGACGTGCCGAACAGCGAGGCATGATAGACGTCATCGACATAGAAGCCGACGGCGGGCTCAAGCGCGAAATTGAAGTCGGTCTGGCCGATGCCGCGAATATAAGCCTGGGTCGACTTGCCATAGCCCGCGCTGCCGAGGCGCAGCGTCACGCTGGGCGCCGCCTTGCCCACATCGGCGATGCCGCTGAAGCTGCGGTCGGTGAGTTCCTGCCCCGAAACGGCGGTGATGGCGAGCGGCGTGTCCTGCAGGTTGGTCGAGCGGAACTGCGCCGTCACCACGATGTCCTGGACGCCGTCGGCCTGCTCCCCCGCGTCGCCGGTCGCGGCTTCCTGCGCCTGCGCTGCGCCAGCCGCCATAGCGAAGGCCAGCAGCGAAGCGGTCCGCAAAAGGGTGCAACCAAGATTGTGATGAAATGTCATTCCCCAGCTCCTCATCCTGAAACTTTGTGCGCTGTGCAGCGCGTCAGCCCTTCAGGGCCGAACGATGTAACGATACACACAGGAAGCTTCCGCCTACAATGATTATTGCAACTCTTACATTATCATTGCCGCTTTACCCGCCAAACTGTTGCAACCAAGCATCGCTTGACGACACGCCTCCAAAAGCAAATCACGGATTTTCGGAAATTTTTCCGGGTCAAAAAACCGCCAGAAAGATTACAGGCCTTTCACGCGGGCGCGTTCATCTGGCCCACTGGCCTGATGCGATGAAGTGAGCCGTGGCGGCTGCCAATTTAAGGCTGCCGCCGGTGAACGCCCAAAATCCAACGGCCCATTGATTCTTGGGAGAGAGCGACCGGGGGGCTCGCACCAAGCTTGCATCGCGATCCACCGCTCGCATGCGCCAGGCGGCCAAACGCGCCGGGAAACCAAGCCTCGCGACGTGCGAGCAATCGAGCGCTCAGGTACTGCCTCGCTCCACCAGCGAGAAACCAACGTCAATTCGCGGCGCATTCGCCCGGTCGCGACGCTGGTCGCCGAGCGCCTTCAGCATGAGCTGCGCCGCCTGATTCCCGATCGCCTCGCCATCGATGCGCACCGTGGTCATCGCCGGCTCCAGCTCGCGCGCGAACTCGAAATCGCCAAAGCCGATCACCGCGAGCTCGTCCGGCACGCGAATGCCGCGATGCGCCGCCTCGATCAGCACGCCTTGCGCCAGCCAGTCGGACGCGCAGACGATCACGTCCGGCCGCTCGCCCGCTTCCCAGATGGCAGCGAGGCTGCGCCGCCCCTCGCCCACCGTGCCCGGCAGGCTATGATCGACGCTGCGCGGCTCCGGCAGGCCCGCCTCCATGAGCACGCGTGAAATGCCGTAGCGCCGCACATATCCCCGGCTGCTGTCGGTCGAGAAGATCATCGGGCGCCGATAGCCTTTGCGCAGCAGAAAATTGCCGACCGCCACCCCGATATCGTGGTGCGAGATGCCCGCGACCATATCGATCGGCGCCAGCGGCATTTCCCATGTCTCGACGATCGGCAGGCGCGATTCCACCAGCAGATCACGCACTTCGGGCGAGACCGGCAGGCCGATGAGGATCAGCCCGCCCGGTCTGCGGCTGAGGATCTGGGTGACGATCTTCTCGCGCGTCGCATCCCGGCTGTAAATGCCGAGCAGGGCCTGATAGCCCCCTTCTTCCAGCGTCGCTGCGACGGCGCGCACCGTCGAATCGAACAGCCCCAGCGGCGTCGCCGGCACCATGATGGCGATGAGGCGGCTGCGGTTGGTGATCACCGAACCGGTGGTGAGCGCAGGGATATAGCCGGTTTCGGCAATGGCGGCATGGACGAGGCCGAGCGTCTCCTTGGTGACCAGTTCCGGCGTGTTGAGCGTGCGGGAAACCGTTGCCGTCGAGACGCCAGCCGCAGCGGCCACATCCGCCAGCGTGGCCCCGGCGCGGCGCCTCGTCCTGTCTTCCCGCACAGCTTTCGTCATCTGTTCCGCATCCCTCGGGAGCGGCGCGCTCCCGCGCACAGCTTGGGCGAGACTGCGCGCTTAGGCAATGGCCCACGACCAGAGCGTTGCGCCCGGTGCATGGGCGCGGGGCGTGGCGCCGCCGCTCGGCCGCACTTCCCGCGCGGCAAGGCTCCAGCAACCTTCCGGCCACTCAGCCCCGGCAGCGGCGAGCAGCTTGAGCGCGCCCGCCGGCCCTTCAACAAGCCGATGCTCGACGGCATC
>JAFKLU010000016.1 GCA_017304105.1 Sphingomonadales bacterium | reverse complement strand
ACCCGTGAAGGCAAGCTGCGCGGCTTCGCCAAGATCGTCTCGGACGTGACGGAGCGGCGCGCCGCCGAGCACATGATCCGATCGCGCGAGAGCCATTTGCGCTCGATCCTCTCCACCGTTCCGGACGCCATGATCGTCATCGACGAGAGTGGAAGCATCCTCTCCTTCAGCGCGGCGGCCCAGAAACTGTTCGGCTATGCGGAGGAGGAAATGGTCGGCCGCAACGTCAGCATGCTGATGCCCTCGCCAGACAGGGAGCGCCACGACGGCTATATCCGCCGATATCTGGAGACGGGCGAGAAGCGCATCATCGGCACCGGTCGCGTCGTCTTCGCCTGCCGCAAGGACGGCACCACCTTCCCCATGGAGCTCTCCATCGGCGAGGCGGGCGGGGATGGAGAGCGCATCTTCACCGGCTTCGTGCGCGATCTGACCGAGCGGCATCGGACGGAGAAGCGGCTGGAGACGCTTCAGTCCGAGCTTATCCACGTCTCACGCGTGAGCGCGATGGGGACGATGGCCTCGACCCTCGCCCATGAGCTCAACCAGCCGATCACGGCCATCGCCAATTATGTCGAGGCGATCCGCGACCAGCTCGCCGAACCGAACCCCGACGACTTCCCGATGATGCGCGAGGCGCTCGACGACACCGCGAAGGAAGCGATGCGCGCCGGCCATATCGTGCGGCGCCTGCGCGATTTCGTGGCGCGCGGCGAGGTGGAGAAGACGATCGAGAAGCTGCCGGAGCTCATCAATGAAGCCGCGGTGCTCGGCCTCATGGGGGCGCGCGAGAAAGGCATCGAGCCCCATTTCGCCCTCGATCCCTATGCCTCGCCCGTCCTGGTGGACAAGGTGCAGATCCAGCAGGTGCTCATCAACCTCATCCGCAACGCCTGCGAAGCGATGGCCGACAGCCCCGTGCGGCGCCTGAGCGTCATCAGCCGGTCCGATTCACCCGGCTTCGTGCGGGTGACCGTCTCGGACACGGGCTCGGGAATTTCGCCGGCCGTGGCGAGCCAGCTATTCTCCGCCTTCGTGAGCACCAAGTCTCAGGGCATGGGCCTCGGGCTTTCCATCTGCCGCACGATCGTCGAGGCCAATAACGGCCGCATCTGGATGGAACAGCGGCCAGATGGAGGAACCGATTTTCATTTTACGCTCGTGAAGGCGGACGGGAGCGAAGCACATGACGGATAAGAAGCTCGTTCATATCGTTGACGACGAAGACGCGATCAGGCGCTCGGTCGGCTATATGCTCAAGACGGCCGGCTACTCCGTGGAAAGCTGGCTATCGGGTGCGGAATTCCTCCGGGAGGTGCGGCATGCGGCGCATGGATGCGTCCTCCTCGACATCCGAATGCCCGAAATCGACGGCATGGAGGTGCATCGGGTTTTGGTGGACAAGGGAATAACCATGCCTGTCGTCATCATGACCGGCCATGGCGATATTTCGCTCGCGGTGCGCGCCATGAAGGCCGGCGCGGTGGACTTCCTTGAAAAGCCGTTCGAGAAGGCGATGCTGCTGAACGCCATCGAGACGGCCTTCTCCCGGATCGCGGCGTCGGGCGATGCCGCGGCGCGGGCTGCGGAGGCGGAGCTGATCCTTGGCGCCCTGACCCCGCGCGAGCGCGACGTGCTCGAAGGCCTCGCCCAGGGCTTGCCCAACAAGACGATCGCCTACGACCTCGGCATATCGCCGCGCACCGTCGAGGTGCACCGCGCCAACCTCATGGCCAAGCTCGACGTGCGCAGCCTCTCCGACGCGCTGCGCATCGCCTTCTCGGCGGGCCTTGGAGCCTAAATTTCGCGGCGGGGCGCCTGCAACCTAGGATCAATACTTAACGACCAACGGCCCCGCGCTTGCCAATGCACCGGTGAAATGAGCTTCACCGAGACGAACCAACCTGCTTCCGCCGCCGGCAAACGCCCCGAAATCCTGATCGTCGAGGACGATCCGGCGGTCCGCCGATCCATGCAGTTGCTGCTGAATGGTCAGGGATTCGACGTGCGGGCCTATGCCTCGGGCGGTTCGTTGCTTGCGGACATCGCCACCTCCCGCGCCGTCTGCCTGATCGCGGATTACCGGCTGGACGAGGGCAACGGCATCGCCGTGCTGACCGCGTTGCGCCAGTCCGGCTGGACCTTGCCCGCCATTCTGGTCACGGCCTTCAACTCCGTGCAACTCCAGCAGGACGCGAGGGAAGCCGGCTTCGCCGAGGTGCTCGAAAAGCCCTTCAAGGAGCACGCGCTCGTCCACGCCGTCAACAGGGCCGCGCGCGCCTGAACCTGTGTCGCATCGGATACAAAAGGCCGGAAAAACGCGCCTTCCGAAATGGGTTAGGTACTATCCCTTATTTCGCCTTCCCGGTCCGCCGGACCACATGGAACCAGCCAAACCACTGAAAGGCCCCAACATGGCGCAATTTGACGTGCTGCCCGTCAATCAAATTGCCGGTAAAGCGACTATGGATTCCATGCCTGTCCGGTGCCGCAGTTGCGGCGTGCGGGACACCGCCTTGTGCGCCAGCCTCGGCGATGGCGAACTCTCCGCGCTGCATGACATCGGCCGCCGCCGCATCATCCCCGCCGGCCAGGTGGTGAGCTGGGCGGGCGATCCCAACGCGATCTGCGCCAACATCGTGCGCGGTGTGCTCAAGGTGACCGCATCCATGGCGGACGGCCGCGAGCAGATCGTCGGCCTGCTTTATTCCGGCGATTTCGTGGGCCAGCTCTTCGCGGAGGAAAGCTCGCTCACGGTGATCGCGCTCACCGAGACGGACCTGTGCTGCTATTCGCGCACGAGCTTCGAGCATGTGCTCGACGATTTCCCGCGCCTGGAGCGCATGCTGCTGAAGCGGACCATGAGCTCCCTCAACGATGCGCGCGAGCGGATGCTGCGGCTTGGCCGCCAGAATGCGCAGGAGCGCGTCGCCGGCTTCATCCTCGATGTCGCCCTGCGTGAGGGGCTTGAGGACGAAGAGGGCGAGCTGAATGTCGTCCTGCCCATCAGCCGGGGCGAAATGGCGGATTTTCTGGGCCTCACCATCGAGACGGTGAGCCGCCAGCTGACGCGCCTCAAGACCGATGGCGTCATCGCCTTCGCCAAGGGCGACCGGGTTTGCACCATTCCCGAACGGGAGCGGCTGGAAGCGATCGTCAATCCGTTTTAACAGGGCGCCCGCAAGGCGTCGGCGATCCAGCGCTCCTTGAGCGCGATCGCCCGGCGGCAGCCGTCGAAGAAACAGCGCAGCATGTAGGCCAGCTGGCCGACATTGGCCCGATCGGACCGACGCGCATGCTGCCAGAGAGCGGACACGAGATCCTCGGCATGGGTTTCATCCAGAAGATGCATGCCGTGCAGCATTTCAAGTTCCTCGATCGACGGGCGGTGCGCTTCCGGCAGGGAGGCCAGAACATTCTCGGCACGCACGAAATGGGTACCGGTGATGCGCAGCACGCGATCACACAGGCGGCGGACCTCGGGCAGCGGCGGCAGGTCCGGCAGCTTGTCCGCCACCGCCTCAAGATCGTTGCAGAGCAGTTGCTGGATCAGATGATCTTCCCGCAGCGTGTCCAGCGTCGGGAGGAACGGCAATATGGTCGGCGGCTGTATCTGGATGGGCATGGCGAGTCTCCAAACAGGCGAGCCTTGACTATGCCGGTGCTTTCCAGACGAGCTTTGATCGCGATCAATAGCTATAGCGCAGGCCGTCTTAGCCGGCTTGACGCAGGTCAAGGTCGCCAGCGATGGCTTGATGTAAGGGGATTCCATCTCGGCAGATTCGCTCTGCTTTCGGGGGTTTGAAAAATGACCGACTTGACGATGCGCGCGGGGATATTCCTGACCGCCGCCTTTCTCGCCTTCCTCGCGGCCGCACTGGCCGCCGATGGTGGCTTCGCAGTCCACATGGGGATCATCTGCGCCGCTGCGCTGATCGCCTGCTGGGTAACGATCAGCCGCGCCGATTATGCCG
>JAFKLU010000015.1 GCA_017304105.1 Sphingomonadales bacterium | reverse complement strand
AATACATCTGGATGAAGCGGCGATAGCTGTCCCAGGCGAAGCGGGGATCGCCCGAAGCGGCGGCGAGGCCCTCGACCGTCTGGTCGTTGAGGCCGAGGTTTAGCACCGTGTCCATCATGCCCGGCATGGAGACGCGCGCGCCCGAGCGGGTCTGGAGCATCCAGAGCTTGCCCTGCTGCACAGTGAACTCGATATCCTGCATGTCGCGATAATGCGTCTCAAGGATCTCGAACACGCGCGCCAGCTCGCCATAGGTCTCGGGCAGCGCCTCTTCCATGGAGAGCGGCTTGGCCCCGGCCCGCTCGCGCGCGGCCTTGGTCAGATATTGCGGCGTGCGGATGCCGGCGACGACATCCTCGCCCTGCGCATTGATGAGATATTCGCCATAATAAGCGTTTTCGCCGGTCGCCGGGTCACGCGTGAAGGCGACGCCGGTCGCGGAGGTGTCGCCCATATTGCCGAACACCATCGCCTGCACGTTGACCGCCGTGCCCCATTCGCCGGGGATGCCGTTAAGGCGGCGATACACCTTGGCGCGCTCGGACTGCCAGGAGCCGAACACGGCGCCGATCGCGCCCCACAGCTGCTCGTGCACATCCTGCGGGAAGGGCTTGCCCCACTGCTTCTCGACAAGCGACTTGTATTCCGCAACGAGCGCCTGCCAGTCCTCGGCAGTCAGCTCGGTGTCGAGATAGGCGCCCCTGTCTTCCTTGGCGATCTCCAGCGCTTCTTCAAACCGCGCGTGGTCGAATACATCTGGATGAAGCGGCGATAGCTGTCCCAGGCGAAGCGGGGATCGCCCGAAGCGGCGGCGAGGCCCTCGACCGTCTGGTCGTTGAGGCCGAGGTTTAGCACCGTGTCCATCATGCCCGGCATGGAGACGCGCGCGCCCGAGCGGACCGAGACGAGCAGCGGATCGGCCGCATCGCCAAAGCGCTTGCCGGTTACGCGCTCGATATGTGCGATGCCGTCCGCCACTTCCTGATTGAGGCTCTCGGGATAGGTCTCGCCATCCGCATAATAGCGGGTGCACATCTCGGTCGTGATGGTGAAGCCGGGCGGCACGGGCAGGCCGATGGAGGCCATGCCATCCAGATTGGCGCCCTTGCCGCCGAGCAGGTTCTTGTCGCCCTTGCCGCCGTCATCAACGCCGCCGCCGAAACGATAGACATATTTGGTCATCAGCATTTCCACCTGTTCACCTCATGCACCATGCGTCGCGCGACCTGAAAATGTCGTTAGGCCGATGAACTCGGCTCTCGTCGGCGCTCTAGCCTTCTATTCTTGAGAAATCGGCAACTTTGTTCACTGCGGCCCGAATTCGGGTCAACATGTTTAGCCGGCATCCGCGCTTTGCGGGATCGGCATCATTGACAGTAACGGACTCAAAGAACGCATCGATCGGCGCCCGCAATGTCGCAAGCGCGGCCATGGCGCCCTCGAAATCCTCAGCCGCATTTGCCGCATCGGCCCGGGGCTCAGCGGCATCGAGCGCATCGAGCAGCGCCGCCTCGGCGGGTTCAAGCGCGTAGGCCGGGCGACCGGAAGCGTGATCCTGCAACGCGCCTGCCACTGCCGCATCGTCGAGCGCCACCAGCGGGTCTTCCTCGCCGGTCTGGGCAATGCCCTGCGAATCCGGCGTCGCCATCGGCACGCGCTCGCCTTCCCAATTCTCCTTCTTGAGGATGTTGGCGGCGCGCTTGTAGCCCGCGAGCAGATTGGCCCCGTCGTCCGTGCCGACGAAGGATTGCAGCGCCTTCACGCGCGCCAGCAGGCGGACGAGATCGTCCTCGCCGCCGAGCGCGAACACGGCGTCGATGAGGTCATGACGCACGCCCGCCTCGCGCTGCTGCACCTTCAGGCGGTCGGCGAAGAAGTCCAGCAGATCGCCCTCGGCAATCGGCAGACGCAAGCCATTGGTGGTGACGAGCTGGATGCAGCCAAGGGCAGCACGCCGAAGCGCGAAGGGATCGCGAGATCCGGTCGGCTTCTCGTCGATGGCGAAGAAACTTCTCAGCGTATCCAGCTTGTCCGCCAGCGAAACCGCCACCGTCACCGGCGCCGTCGGAACCTCGTCCCCCTGCCCCACCGGCTTGTAATGATCGCGGATTGCGTCCGCGACGGCATCCGGCAGACCCTCCGCGCGGGCATAATAGCCGCCCATAAGGCCCTGAAGCTCGGGGAACTCGCCGACCATCTCGGTAACGAGATCGGCCTTGGCGAGCCGCGCGGCCTGCTCGGCCTGATCCGCGTCAGCGCCCTGGACAATGCCCTGCTCCACCAGCCAGCGCGCCAGCTTCGCCACGCGCTCGACCTTGTCGGCAACGGTACCCAGCTTCTCGTGGAAGGTGATCCGCGCGAGCTTCCTCGCGTGGTCCTCAAGCCGCGTCTTCTTGTCCTGTTCCCAGAAGAAGCGCGCGTCGGAAAGCCGCGCGGCCAGCACCTTGCCATTGCCCGCGACGATCGCGGCGCCGCCGTCCTTCGCCTCGATGTTCGCCGTGCAGATGAACGCATTGGCGAGCGCGCCGGCCTTGTCGCGCAGCACGAAATATTTCTGGTTGATCCGCAGCGTGAGCTGGATCACCTCTGGCGGCACCTCGAGGAACGCCGGATCGAAGCGGCCGAGCAGCGGGACGGGCCATTCGGTCAGCCCTGCATTTTCCGCGACGAGGCCCGCGTCCGGGATCAGCTCCAGCCCTGCCTCTGCGGCAAGCGCATTGGCGCGCGCCTCGATGATGACACGACGCTCCGCCTGATCGACGATGACATGGGCCGCGCGAAGCTGCTGGGCATAAGTCGCCGCGCTGGTGATGGCGACGCGCCCCTCGAAATGGAAGCGATGCCCGGCGGTCACGCGGTCCGCCGCAATCCCCTCGATCTCGAACGGCACGATCTCCTCGCCGAGCAGCGCCACGACGCCCTGCAACGGCCGCACCCAGCGCAGGCTCTCGGTGGAGAGGCTCGCATCGCCCCAGCGCATCGACTTGGGCCAGGGGAAGGCGCGCACGATCGCCGGGATTGCCTCAGCCAGCACGTTCGCGGTTGCGCGGCCGGGCTTCTCGACGACGGCGAACCACACGCCGTCACGATCCTCAAGCTGGTCCTGCGTGAGCCCCGTCTTGCGCAGGAAGCCTTCCAGCGCCTGCGGGGGCGCCGATGTGCGCGGGCCTTTGAACTCCTCGCTCACCGTCTGCGTTGCGACGGGCAGATCATGCGCGATCAGCGCGAGCCGTCGCGGCGTCGCATAGCTGGTGAGCTTACCCGCCTTGAGGCCGGCTTCCGCCAACCTGTCCGAGAACAGCCGCGCCAGATCCTCGCTCGCCTTGGCCTGCATGCGCGCCGGGATTTCCTCGCAGCGCAGTTCAAGAAGAAAGTCCGCGCTCATGCCGCCCACCCGTTGATCTTCATCCAGGCCTCGCAGCTACCCTTCGCCATGTCGCGCACCCGGCCCATATAACTCGCGCGCTCCTGCACGCTGATAACGCCGCGCGCCTGCAACAGGTTGAACACATGGCTCGCCTTGATCGCCTGCTCATAAGCGGCAAGCGGGACGTCTGCGGCGACGCAGGCCTCATATTCGGCCTCGCAATCCTTGAACCAGCGGAACAGCTTCTCGGTGTCCGCCACCTCGAAATTCCACTTCGACATCTGCTGCTCATTGGCGAGGAATACCTCGCCGTAGGTCACCGCAGGGCGGTTCCCCACCGCATCGTTGAAGCGCAGATCGTGGTAGCGGTCCACGCCCTGAATATACATGGCGAGCCGCTCCAGCCCATAAGTGAGCTCGCCCGCAACCGGCTTGCAATCAAAGCCGCCCATCTGCTGGAAATAGGTGAACTGCGTCACCTCCATGCCATCGCACCAGACTTCCCAGCCCAGGCCCCAGGCGCCGAGCGTCGGGCTTTCCCAGTCGTCCTCGACGAAGCGGATGTCATGCACCAGAGGATCAATGCCGATCGCCTTCAGCGAGCCGAGATACAGCTCCTGCAAGTCCGGCGGACTCGGCTTCATGATCACCTGATACTGGTAATAATGCTGGAGCCGGTTCGGATTCTCGCCGTAGCGCCCGTCGGTCGGGCGGCGCGAGGGCTGCACATAGGCGCAGTTCCAGCTGTCCGGGCCGAGCGCGCGCAGCGTCGTCGCCGGGTGGAACGTGCCGGCGCCCACTTCCATGTCGAATGGCTGCAGGATCACGCAGCCCTGCGCAGCCCAATAGTCATGCAATGTTAGGATCAATTGCTGAAAACTCAGCGGTGCCGATGCTATATCCTGCATGCCTACTCATTCCGCATCTAACGATCTGGCGCTTTTCTGCGCCCGATGAACGCGCGCGCTTTGGCCCATGGGGGGTGCGCGGTCAAGTTGCGGCTCGGCGGGGCTTGCGCGCGCGCGTCAAACCCGCAATGCAACTCCTCCCCGACGAAAGCGAACCATGCGCCTGAAATCCCTGATCCTTGGCTGTGCCCTGGCACTCATGCCCTGCGCGCCCGCGCCGGCGAAGGAGCCCGCCGCCGCGCCGGTCATCGAGGCTCGCCCGGCGCTCTGGGTGGCGCGGGATGCGGACACGACCATCTATCTGTTCGGCACTATCCATCTGCTAAAGCCCAATATGCGCTGGTTCCAGGGGCCCATCCGCGCCGCGTTCGATCAGGCGGACGAGGTCGTGCTGGAAGTCGTAGAGGAGGACAAGGCGGCGGCTCAGGCCAGCATCGCCAGCAGCGCGCTCGATCCGGACGGCGCGCCGCTCTCCACGCG
>JAFKLU010000014.1 GCA_017304105.1 Sphingomonadales bacterium | reverse complement strand
AAGCCCACCTGCCGGGCACCGGCATAGGCCGCGTAGAGCGGCTCCTCGCCTTGCTCGATGCGATGATAGATATTCTCCAGCACCACGATGGCGTCATCCACCACCAGCCCGATGGCGAGCACCATGGCGAGCAGGGTGAGCAGGTTGATCGAGTATCCCGCGATCCACAGCACGAAGGCCGTGGTCAGCAGGCAGATCGGCACGGTAATCATCGGCACGATGGTCGCCCGGCCGCTGCCGAGGAACAGGAAGACCACCATGGTCACCAGCAGCGTGGCTTCCATCAGCGTCGTCCACACGCCCTTGATCGCCTGCTCGATGAACAGCGTGCTGTCGTTGCCGATCTTGATCTCGACGCCCGGCGGCAGGGTCTTGCTCAGCTCGGCGACCACGCGCTTGGCTTCCTTGGCCACTTCCAGCGTATTGGCACCGGACTGGCGCACGATGCCGATGCCGACCCCGGTCTCGCCATTATAGCGGAACATGGAATAGGGATTTTCCGGCCCTTCCTCGATCCGCGCCACATCGCCCAGACGCACGAGATAGCCGTCCGGCCCGCGGCCGATCACGAGGCCCTTGAAATCGTCAGGGGTGGTGAAGCTGCGTTCGACCCGCAGGGAGAGATTCTGCGAGCGCGCCTCGATGCGGCCGGCGGGCAACTCGACATTCTGGCGGCGCAGCGCACTCTCGACATCGCGCGGCGTCAGGCGGAAGGCGGCAAGTCGGTCGGCATTGAGCCAGACGCGCATGGCCGGCTTGGAGAGGCCCATATTTTGAACCTGCGCCACGCCGTCGATGGTCGACAGTCGGTCGATGATGACGCGTTCGACAAAGTCTCCGAGCTTTGTCTTGTCCCAGCCCGGCGCCATGACGGCGAAGAAGATGATCGGCTGCGCATCGCTATCGACCTTGCGGACCTCGGGCGGCAGCGCATCGACCGGTCGGTCGGCCGCGCCGCCCGCTACGCGGTCGCGCACATCGTTGGCGGCGGCGTCCACGTCGCGGCCGGCGCGGAACTCGATGTTGATGTTCGAGACGCCATCGCGCGAGGAGGAGCTGATCGCGTCGATGCCTTCAATGCCCGCAAGCCGCTGTTCGAGCGGCTGGGTGATGCGGCTTTCGATCACCGCCGCATTGGCGCCGGTATAGCGCGTCTCGACTGAGACGATGGGCGGGTCCGTGTCGGGATATTCGCGGACGGAAAGACTGAAGAAGCCGACCAGCCCGACGATGGTCAGCAGAAGCGCCATCACCGCCGCGACGACCGGCCGGCGAACCGAGACGTCCGAGAGCATCATGGCGCGGCGCTTGCCGGGCCGGCGCCCTGGCCTCCCTTGGGGCCGCCCTTCTCGTTGCTTTCACCGGCGAGGCGCACGGCGCGGCCCTGTGAAACTTTCACAACGCCCTCCGAGACCACAAGCGCAGTCTGCGGCACACCGCTCACCTCGATGAGGCCGCTGTCCCGCAGGCCCGTGCGCACCACCGTGCGCTGTGCCTTGCGCTCCTGATCCAGCGTGAAGACGTAGCGCCTGTCGCCCTCGCTCAGTACCGCCGCCTCGGGCAAGGCTAGGGCGGTGCGCTGGCCGGTCTCGATGCGCACGGTGAGCAGCATGCCCGGCTTGATGCGATTGCCGGGATTGGGGAGGGTAGCGCGCACCATGACGGCGCGGCTCTGCGGATCGATCACCGGATCGATGACGCTGATCGTGCCGGCGATGGGCTGGTCCGGAAAGGCTGACGCATAGGCCCGGATCGGCAGGCCGGGGCGCAGCGCCGCGAGCTGCGTCTCGGGCACGGTGAAATCGAGCTTGATGCGCGAGATGTCGCTCACGGTCACGAGCGGCGTGCCGGTGTTGACGATCGCGCCGGCGGAGATGGTGCGCAGCGAGAGATAGCCCGAGAAGGGGGCGCGAATCATGCGATCGCTGATCTGCGCCTGCACGCTCTCCTCGGTGGCGCGCGCCTCGCTCAGGGCGGCGCGCTGCTGGTCCAGCAGGGCATTGGTCGCAAAGCCCTGCTTGCTGAGGCTCTTGATGCGGTCGAGCTGGGCGGCGGCCTCCTTGGCGCTGGCGCGGGCGCCGGCAAGCGCCGCCTGTTCCTGCGCATTGGAGAGCACAGCGAGCAATTGGCCGCGCTTTACGTACATTCCGTCGTCGAACGCGGGCCGAGCCGACGGCCTGTATTTCATCGCGGAAGACATGCGGCTTCGGGTTGACCGCGCCGACCAGCGGGAGTTGCCGCTGCTGCTGCTGTCCCTTGCCTTCCGAGCAGCCGGCAAGCAATAAGGCCGCGGGGAGCGTCAGCAGCGCTCCGCGTGTCAGATTGCGGGATACCTTCCCGGCGGAAACCCGTCGCCGGAGCCTTTCAATCAAAATCGTCACCTTGCATCCCGGAAAACAATGTCAGTCTGTCTGAGTTTACCTTAGGCCGCCAGCGCTTTTTTGTGCAGCCGCTCAATTGCATCGAGGGCTGAAAGCAGGGCGCCTTCCATCCAGCAGCCATAATAAGAGGCATGTTCTCCGGCGAGGACGATGCGTCCGTCCATGGCGACGAGATTCTGATAATGTTGCGCGCGCGAGGCCTCCGTCCAGCTCCCGCAGCAGCCCAGAATCCAGGGCGCCCGGCTCCAGGCGAAGGAAACGCCGTTCATGAATTCCTTGCGATATTCGGCGGGGTGGAAGACCGAGCCCTGCGCCAGCGCCGCCTCGATGCGCTGCTCGGGCGTCATGCCGGCAAGCTGGAAGCCGCCGATGCCATTCGCGAAGGCGCCGAGCAGGACCGCCGGCTTGTCCTTGAAGAAGTCGAAATTCGGATAGGAAATGAGCCCGATCGCCTGATCGGTAAAGCTGTGGCCGCCATAGATGGAATAATTCTCCTCCCAGAAGCGACGGCGCATCTCCAGGCCGATCTTCACTTGGCCGCTATAGGGTACGGCCCTGATCGCCGCCTTCATCGGCGCGCCGACCTGCGGATCGATCTGCGCGAGCACGGCGAGCGGGATGGTGCAGACGCAATAGTCGGCTTTTGCCTCGCTCACCTTGCCGGATTTCACATCCTCCCACATGACCGAGACGCCGGCATCGCCCTGGGCAATTTTGGTCACCTTGGCGTTATAGGTGATGACGCCCGGCAATTGCTTGGCGAAGCCCTTGCCGATCATGTCCATGCCGCCCTTGGGCTGGAACATGGTCGTCTGCATCACATAGCTGAAGAAGAAGCCCATCTGGTTCCAGACCTGCGAATCCAGAACGTCGCTCAGATTGTTGATCCGGGAAGGCGTGGGCGCGCCCTTGATGCCGCCGCCGGGCGCGCGGTCATAGCCCCGCTGGCTGGAGACGTGCAGGTCGCTCGTATAATTGAGATTGCCGTCAAGCAGGCCCCAGCCGCGCAGGGCCTCGATCAGCCGCTCCTTGTCCTCCTTGCTCACCTTGGCGTCGAGCTGGCCCGCGTTCAGCGACTTGGCGAGCAGGTCGGACACATGGCCCCGGAAATCCACCGCTAGCTCCCGGTATCGCTGCGGCTTCCCGCCGAACGCCTTGCTCTGATGGACGAAAGCATTGTGATTGAGCTGGATGAAGGGCTCCAGCTCGACGCCGAACGCCTTGCAATAATGGAGCAGGGTGCGGTGATGGTGCGGGATGCGCCATGGGCCGGGATTGAGATAATTGCCCGGCTGGAATTCGCACGTCTGCGTCGCGCCGCCCACCTCGACGATCTTGTCGCCGCCGCGGATCGAAATGTTCCGCCCGCCGGGACGGTTCTGATATTCGAGGATCTGGACGGCATAGCCCGCCTTGCGCAGCTCATAGGCGGCGAGCATGCCGGCGAGGCCCGCGCCCAGCACCAGCACCCTGGAGCCCTTCTTCGCCCCGGAGAGCGCCGGTGGGCCGGTGAACTGCGTCTCGGCGGCGTGACCGAGCGCCGTCATCGCCTGATACATGGCGAGCGCGCCGCCCGCCTTGCCGATCATCATGAGCAGATCGCGGCGCGATGGAGCGGTTTCTTCGATCATCTTCTATTCCCCAAGGGCAATGATTTGGCTCCAGCGCGTCATCCCCGCGCCTCTCTCAGCAAGTGACGCAATCGCGTGGAGAGGCCTTCCCGCCCGCGGCGATGTGCTTCACGTCTGCTTCGGTCACCGGGTCGGGATATTTGTTGAAATGGCTGCGGACATAGGTGGCCCCGGCCGCCATTTGCTCCGGCGTCAGCAGGTCGTTGAACCAGGGCATGCCGCCGCGCCCCTTGAGCAGTATGTCGACGATGAAATCCTTGCTGGCGAGATGGGCATTGTCGGCCAGCGCCGGGATCGCTGCGCCGGTGCTGCCACCGCCCTTCGCGTCCGCCATGTGGCATGCCTGGCAGATGGTCTCGTAGACCTGCTTGCCCTCGGCCGAGATCTCCACATTGGTCGGGCTGGCGCCCGGCGCATCCTGCGCCTTGCCGCCGACGGTCCAGGCGCAGAGCGCCGCGGCGAGCGACAGGGCGGCGAGGGACTTGATCGACATGGCGCTCAGGCTCCTTTGCGGAGCAAGTGCGGCATTGTCTGCGGGGTCGTCACGTTCGGGTTCCTTCGTATGGCCTTGTCATCCCGGAGGCGCCGTCGACGTGGCGCCCCCGAAAGCTCTTGCGTCGTCAGGGCATCTTCGCCGCGATCGCCTCGATCTCGACCAGGATGTTGGGCCGGCCGAGTGCCGCCACCTGAACGGTCGAGCGGGTCGGCCTGTTGGGCTGGTCGGCCGAGCCGAAGAAGGTGCGGAACACCTCGTTCATGCCTGCCGCATCCATCCGGCCGCCATTGGTCGGCGTGCCGACGAGGAACACCGTCATCTTGACGACGTCGCCCATCGAATAGCCCTTCTCGGCAAGCTGCGCCTTCATCTTGGTGAGGATGCTCAGGGTCTGCGCCTTGGTATCGCCCAGCTCATCCGGCTTGGCCGGATCGATCGGTGAGGCGACCGCGCCAGAAAGAAACAGCAGATTGGCCGCAGCGGGCACCGCGATCGAGCCGACGATGGGCGAATTGGCATTGCCCCCCGTCCGCTCGATGCTCTGTGCGCCCGCCGCGGAAGGAAGCGCCGCGAGCAGCGCTCCTGAAAATAGGGCGGCTTTCATGCCTGGACATTTCATCGTCATTTATCCTTCTGCGGTTTCGGGCACGAAAATCTGCGCCGATCAGCAACGATCGAAACCACAGCCACAGGCGGGCATGGTGATGGCCGCCGTTCGTGCCTCGGGACCGTATAGGGCGAATGGAGCGTCATCGAACCGTTGATTACGGGCGGCAGGCCCATGCTGAATGAGCCGCTGGCGATCAGCACGTCGAGCCGGGTCGCGATCAGCGCGCTGGCACCCAGCGCCCGGTTCTGTGGCATTTTGCAGAGTTCCCCTTTGTCTTTGCGACTCCCCCGTCCTCGCGCGATCTGGATCCGCGCCTCGATCCCCTGACCGACCGATTTTTCCAAGGCTTCACGGTGAACGGGTAAGCCCGGATTCGGACATACGCATTTTGTCGTATGGTCGGGCGGATGGGGGCTTCGTAGCCAATCTTCATGACGAAGAGCCCGCTTCTCTGCGCGCTGAGCCGGCACGCTTCTTTCGCCCTCAAGTCCCTTCTTGCCGGCGCCGCCATTCTTGCGCTGGCCGCGCCCGCCGGGGCCGAGGTCGTCCGGCTCAAGAGTAATCCGGGCGCGCTCATTCTCGATGGCGCGCGCGTGAGCGACGACATGGAGACCTTCTACCTCTCCGGCCAGCTCGCCTCGCCCGTCGACCCCAAAAAGGCGATGACGGACGTCAAGAGCGTCGAGGAGATGGGCGACAGCAAGGCGCAGACGATCAGCGCGCTCACCAAGATCAGGGCGATGCTGGAGTCGCAGGGCTACAAAATGTCGGACCTGGTCAAACTGACCCTGTTCGTCGCCGCCGATCCGCGGACCGGCAAGATGGATTTCGCCGGGATGAATTCCGCCTGGTTCAAGGAATTCGGCACCGCCGCTCAGCCCAACAAGCCGGCACGCGCGGCCTTCCAGGTGGCCGCTTTGGCGGGCTCCAAGGATCTGGTTGAAATCGAATTCATCGCGGTCAAGAAGCCCCGCTGACGGCCGGATCTCTCGAAATAGTTCGAAAGCGGATGCGTCAGCATCCGCTTTTTTTTTGATGTCGCGGTTC
>JAFKLU010000013.1 GCA_017304105.1 Sphingomonadales bacterium | reverse complement strand
CAAAGCCGAGAGAAGCAGGAGCGCGATCGCTCCCAGCGCCACGCAGGCGAGCACTCTGCCCGGACTGAGCAACCGCAGCACCGCCGATCCCACAAAGCGGCCGACCAGCGCCCCGCCCCAGTAAAGCGGAATCATCTTACCCGCCGCCTGTTCCGGCAGCCCCAGCACATGCGGCTGCATGAGATAGCTGACGATCAGGGAGCCGATCGCCACCTCGGCGCCGACATACAGGAAGATGCAGGCCGCCCCGAAGCCGAAGCGCGGCCGACCGAGCAGATCGAAGCTGCGCAGGATCGATCCGCCGCCATGCGCCTCTCCTGGCAACCGGTTGCGGTACAGCCAGACGACCGAAGCGACGATGCCGAGCGCGACGGCCAGCCCCAGATAGGCATGCACGACGGCGCGCGTCTCCTGCACCCGATAGGCTTCGAGCGCCGTGCCGGAAAGTTCGCTTGCCGAGACTGTTGCCAGGCTCCCCAGGATGAGGATCGAGCCGACATAGGGGAACACCGTGGTCCCCAGCGAGTTGAAGGCCTGCGCGAAAGTCAGCCGGCTGTGCGCCGTGCGCGCCGGCCCAAGCAGCGAGATGAGTGGATTGGCAACGACCTGCACGATGGTGATCCCGCTCGCCAGCACGAACAGGGCGAAGAGAAACACGCCGAACCGCGCACTCGCCGATGCAGGGATGAACAGCAGGCAGCCCGCCATCATCGTCACCAGTCCGATGACCGCGCCGCGCATGTAGCCAACACGCTTCACCAGCGCCGCGCCGGGGATGGAGATGACGAAATACGCCGCGAAGAAGGCGGATTGCACCAGCATGGCCTGGAAATAGTTGAGCGTGAACAGTTCCTTGAGCTTCGGTATGATCACATCGTTGAGGCTGGTGATGCCGCCGAACACGAAGAACAGGCCGAAGACGAAGAGCCGCAACTCGGGCGCATCAATATGGGTAGTCGTTGATTCTGCCTCATCGCCGGTCGCGATTGCTGGTCCGAGCGCCATGCCCTCTCCCCCTTCCATTGATCCTCCCTCCCTATATCAGGCCGGTGGGCAGGCGCGATCCTCCCATTCACGTGCGGAATCCGTTTGTGGGCCACTCTGCGGCGCCACGATTCGCCTGTTCGCACGGCCCCCATTCTCGCGCCTGGAGCCCATTGCACGCACATATAACGCTGCTTTTTATCGATTTTTCTCATGTGGGCAGTTGCCCACCGCGCGCCCGTGGGACCGAATGTGGTTTACCCCGGCGCAGTCGTGAATGATTTCCTTGCATCCATGGAGAGATAGGTGCCGCCCGACAGCCGGCAGGACTGAGGAGAACAGAAGGGCATGGCTTCGACAGAAGAGACCATGGTCGCGAAGAAAGCCGCAGCACCCGCTGCCGCCCCGCCGACCGAGGAGCCGGAAAAGAATTTCCGCTTCTACGACAACCGCCAGAAATATCTGATGTTCGTGAACACCTGCTCGGAGAAGTGGATCGTCTCCGACCGCGTGCAGAAGGAACTCAGCCATCTGACGCCCAGGCCGCCCGCCGTGCGCTTCTTCGACGCCGGCATGGGCGATGGCACCGTCCTCGCCCGCGTGCTGCGCTCCATGCATCGCCAGTTCGAGCGCTTCCCATTCTTCATCGCGGGCAAGGAAATCAGCCTGGAGGACGTGCGCCTCACGCTGGACAAGATGCCCGACCGCTTCCTCGAACATCCCGAAATGGTGTTCGCCTTCACCAACATCTCTTATGCCGACGCGCCCTGGCTCCAGCCCTCTAAGCCGGAAGCCGCGAAGAACATGGTCTGGAAGGAAGTGGCGCTCAAGGGCACAACGACCGCAGAGTTCGAGCAGCAGATCCTGGAGCTTCAGCCCTTCCTCGCGCAGAACTGGCGCACCAAGGTCAGCGAGAAGACGGGCAGCATGATCCCGGAGACGCCGACCACGGTCATCCTCTACCGCGAGGATTGCAAATTCATGCTCGACCAGGTCATCCCGCGCAAGGAGCAGCCCCGCGCCGACTATGACCTCATCCTGGCGAGCCAGCCCTTCCGCCTGCGCGCACCGACCAAGTTCAAGGCCGGCCGCGTGCTCGCCCCGCTCGCCAAGGCGCTGGGCGTCGGCGGCCGCCTGCTCGGCCTGCACTCGGCCGGCAATGATCCGGGCATCGAGATCGTGCAGAAGATCTGGCCGGGCGAAGACCCGTTCACCGTCTCGCGCCGCGAGCTGCTCGATGCGACCCGCGAGGCGCTGGGCGGCGAAGCGGACAAGTTCCGCTTCGATCCGCTGCCAAATCGCGAGGCGATCTTCCGCTACGAGATGCACACGCTGCCCGACGAGATCGACAGCGAGAGCGCCTCGATCGGCACCTCGACCCTGCTCGCCGCTTGGAATGCCGCCACTTATGTGGCGCAGATCGACGACGAGCGGCTGGCCGACGCGATGAGCAACAGCAACTATCTCGACGCCACCCGTGCGGTGCTGCGCAAGAATGGCGAGCTGTGGTTCAACGACGAAAGCTACATCATCGAGCGGACGCGCTAAGCGTTCGGCAAGACTTTCCCACCAAATCCACCCATTCAATCCTATAGGGGGTTCCCATGCGTTCGAGTTATTTGTTCACGTCAGAGAGTGTGTCCGAGGGTCATCCTGACAAGGTATCGGATCAGATCAGCGATTCGATTGTGGATCTGTTTCTGTCGAAGGACCCCGAGGCGCGCATTGCGTGCGAGACGCTGACGACGACGCAGCTTGTGGTGCTGGCCGGCGAGATCCGCTGCAAGGGCGTGTACGAGAATGGCGAGTGGGCGCCCGGCGCGCTTGAGGAGATCGAGAAGACGGTGCGCAATACCGTCAGGGAGATCGGCTACGAGCAGGAAGGTTTCCACTGGGAGACGCTGAAGTTCTACAATCATCTGCACGGCCAGTCGGCGCACATCGCGCAGGGCGTGGACGCCAGCGGCAACAAGGATGAGGGCGCGGGCGACCAGGGCATCATGTTCGGCTTCGCGACCGACGAGACGCCGGACCTCATGCCCGCCACGCTCTATTACAGCCACAAGATCCTGGAGCAGATGGCGGCGGACCGTCACTCCGGCGCGGCGCCCTTCCTGGAGCCCGATGCCAAGAGCCAGGTGACGCTGCGCTTCGAGAACGGCGTGCCGGTGGCGGCGACCGCGATCGTGGTCTCCACCCAGCATGCCAGGGGCTATGACGCGGGCGAGAAGGAAGCCGAGCTTCATGCCTATGTGAAGCAGGTGGTGGCCAAGGTGATCCCGGCCGCGCTGCTCAGCGACGAGACGGTCTATCACATCAACCCGACCGGCAGCTTCGAGATTGGCGGGCCGGATGGCGACGCGGGCCTCACCGGCCGCAAGATCATCGTGGACACCTATGGTGGTGCTGCGCCCCATGGCGGCGGCGCCTTCTCGGGCAAGGACCCGACCAAGGTGGACCGCTCGGCCGCCTATATCACTCGCTACCTCGCCAAGAACATCGTGGCGGCGGGCCTTGCCAAGCGCGTGACCATCCAGCTTGCCTACGCCATCGGCGTCGCCAGGCCGCTCTCGCTCTATGTGGACACGCACGGCACCGGCACGGTGGGCGACGACAGGATCGAGCAGGCCATTGCCGGCATCGAGAAGCTGGGCGGCCTCACCCCGCGCGGCATCCGCACCCATCTCGGCCTCAACAAGCCGATCTACAAGAAGACCGCCGCCTACGGCCACTTCGGCCGCACACCCGAGGGCGACTTCTTCCCATGGGAGCGCACCGACCTCGTCGAGGATCTGAAAGCGGCGCTCAAGTAACAACCCAGCTCCAGCCCTCCTCTTCAGGAGCGGGGCTGGAGATCAACAGTTTCGAGGAGATTTTCCATGGCTACCCTGGCCAAAGACGACTTCATTGTAGCCGACCTTAGCCTTTCTGGTTTTGGCCGGAAGGAGATTGAGATAGCCGAGACGGAGATGCCGGGTCTGATGGCGCTTCGTGCGGAGTTTGGGGCGAGCAAGCCGCTGAAGGGTGCGCGGATCACGGGCGCGCTGCACATGACCATTCAGACGGC
>JAFKLU010000012.1 GCA_017304105.1 Sphingomonadales bacterium | reverse complement strand
GCCCTGGGGCCGCACGGATCTGCCCGCTTTCTTCCCGGAGGGCGGTGGCCGCCAGATCGGCGAAGTCTGGTTTGACGGGCCGGAGGGGCGCCATCCGCCGATTCTCGTCAAATATATCTTCACCAGCGAGCGCCTCTCCATCCAGGTCCACCCGAACGACGCGCAGGGCCGGGCGAGCGGCCTGCCGGGTGGCAAGAGCGAATGCTGGCTGATCCTCGATGCCGAGCCCGGCGCGATGCTCGGCATGGGCACCTTGCGCCCGCTCTCGGGCGAGGAACTGCGCGCGACATCGCTCGACGGCACCATCGAAGGGCTGATGGACTGGAAGCCGGTGCAGCCGGGCGACTTCTTCTACATTCCGGCCGGGACGGTGCATGCCATTGGCGCAGGCGTCACGCTGGTCGAGGTCCAGCAGAATGTCGACGTGACCTATCGTCTCTATGATTATGGCCGCCCGCGCGAGCTGCATCTTGACGATGGCGTCGCGGTGAGCCGGCCCGAGCCTTATACGCGCCCCAAGGTCAACATTGCCGACGCGCAGGACGAGAAACTGCTCGACCGCGACGAGGCCCCGTTCGACCTGTCACTGGAGACGCGCAGTCCCGGCACAGCGCCCATCGGCAGCAGCGGACAAAGCTGGTTCATCCCCCTCACCGGCCATGGCGCGATCAACGGCCACCCCTTCGAGGCCGGGCAGTGCTGGCTGATCGAGGGCGGCGCCATGCTGGATTGCGCCGAACCGACAAGGCTGCTCCTGGCGGACATCTGAACAACGCCAGTCCCGTCATCTCAGACAAAGTCAACAATCTCCGTCTAATTGCCAGAATCAACTAGCGCTCTCTGGCCCCAGCCCCTATGCGACAGGCCAATGAAATCCGCCCAGGAGGGAGAGTCTCGAAAATGGCGAAAGACAACAAGATCACGATCTACGACCTCGCGCTGGCCAGCGGCGCGACGATCAGCCCGTTCGTGTGGGCGACCAAATATGCGATCGCGCACAAGGGCTTCGAGCTCGACATCGTGCCCGGCGGCTTCTCCGGCATTCCCGAGCGCACCGGCGGCGTGACCGAGCGCCTGCCCGCCATCGTGGACGACGGCAAATGGGTGCTCGATAGCTGGCTGATCGCCGAATATCTCGACGAGACCTATCCGGATCGCCCCACGCTGATCCCCCACCCTAGCGTCAAGGCGCTGACCCAGGGCATGGAAGCGTGGCTGTGGGGCGCCGCGATCAGCCCGTGGATGACCTGTTTCATCAAGCAGTATCGCGACCGCTCGCTGCCGCAGGATCATGAATATGTCACCACCTCGCGCGAGCGCATGTTCGGGCGCAAGATCGAGGACATCATCGTCGGCCGGGAGGAGCGCCTGCCCAAGGTGCCGCCAACGCTGCAAATCCTGCGCAACGTGCTGGCCGAGAACAAGTGGTTCGGCGGGGAGACCCCCAATTATGCCGATTATCGCCTGCTCGCGGTCTTCCTGTTCACCGCCTCGGTCGCCGACCTGCCCGTGCTGACCGACGACGATCCGCTGCGCGACTGGATCGAGCGCGGCTTCGATCTCTACGGCGGCCTCGGCCGCCATCCCGGCCTGTCGCCGATCTTCGGACTTCAGCTCAAGGAAGGCGACCCCGAGCCGTTCGTGAAGGGCGGCGCCAAAGGCGGCCTCGCCTCCCGCAACACCGGCCCGCAATCAACCGCCGCCGAGACGGCGCGACTCAAGGGCGAGGCCGCTCCGGCCAGCTGACCCGCGCGAACAGATCATCAAATGCAGAACCCGGCCGCGCAAACGGCCGGGTTTTTCCGTTGGGGAAGGCCAGCGGCATATTGGTGTTATCGTCGATAAAATTAAATTCTTGACCCGCCGCTTCTTTGGCGTTAGTCATACTTACATGAAATCTGACACCCCCCCCCTGACCGACCACAAGCGCACCTATCGCCTCGGCGCGCGCGCCGAAGCAGCCGCACGGACCGCCGACGCCATCCTCGATGCCTTTCTCGAATATCTCGAAAGGGACTGGTATGACGACATCAGCCTCGTGCGCGTTGCCAAGGCGGCGGGGGTTACGGTGCCCACCATATTGCGGCATTTCGGCAGCAAGGAAGGGCTGCTGGAAGCGGTCGGCAAGCGCTTCGCCGGCGAGGTGCTGAAGCGCCGCGACCTGGCTCCCGGCGATATCGACGGATCGATCGCCGCGCTGGTCGCCGATTATGAGACGGCGGGCGACATGATGATGCGCTTCGTTGCGCAGGAAGAACGCTTTCCGGCACTCAAGACGCTGACGAGCATGGGCCGGAGCGAGCATCGCGCCTGGGTGCGCCGCTCGTTCGCGCCCTATCTGGAAGGGTTGAGCGAGGAGCAGGTGGAATGGCGCCTCGATGGCCTCATCATGGCGCTCGACCTCTATGTCTGGCAGGTTCTGCGCCGCGACCGGGGCCGGTCCGCCGAGGAAGTCTGCCGCTTCATGCGATCACTGGTTGATGGTATTCTCGGCACGTAGCCGAGCGGCGTTTTTTTGACACTGTAGGACTGGGAGAATGACCATGGATTCCGAAAAGGGATCCTACGTCCTCGCAACGTTCGAGGGCGGAGGATCGGTCGCGCCTTTTATCACGCTGGCGCGCAAGCTTTTGGCTCAAGGCCATGACGTCCGCATCGTGAGCGATGCCTGCAACGAAGCGGAGGCACGTGCCGTCGGCGCCGCCTTCTCGCCCTGGAAGCGCGCACCGAGCCGCACCCAGCGCGGCCGCGACCACGAGCCGATGCGCGACTGGGAGGCAGAGAATGATTTTGCGGGCATCTGCCTGCTGCTCGATATCCAGATGGCCGGCCGGGCGGAGGATTTTGCCCGCGACATGATCGAGATCCTGCAGGAGCATCCTGCCGATCTGGTCATCGCCAATGACGTCATCCTGGGGGCGATGATGGGCTGCGAGGCGCTGGGCGTGCCCTTTGCCGTGCTCGGCTGCCATCCGTTCACCTATCCGGTCGTGGAAGGCATGATCCCGATGGGGCCCGCCCTGGCGCCGCCCGTGACGGCGGAGGACGAGGCGGTGATCGCCCAGATCCGCGCCGCCATCATGGGCACGTTCGACACGCGCCTGCCATGCTATAATCAGGCGCGCGCCAATCTCGGCCTGTCGCCGCTCGCGCGGCTCGCCGATCAGATCTTCGCCGCGCGCAAGGTGCTGATGGCGACGAGCTCGGCCTATGATTTCGCGCCGGAGGTGCTGCCCGATCTCTTCGCTTATGTGGGGCCGCAGCTCGACGACAATCTCTGGTCGCGGCCGTGGGTCTCCCCCTTCGCGGCGGACGACCCGCGCCCGCTGGTGCTGGTGAGCTTCTCGACCACGTTCCAGGATCATGCCGGGCAGCTCCAGAGCGTGATCGACGGCCTCGCCGCGCTCGACGTGCGCGCGGTAGTGACCCTGGGCGGCGTGATCGACGGCACAGAAGTTCGGGGCGCGGACAATGTCCATGTCGTCGAAAGCGCGCCCCATGGCGAGCTGCTCCGGGAAGCCAGCCTCGTCATTTGCCATGGCGGCCACGGCACCGTGATGAAGACGGCCTGCGCCGGCCTTCCGCAGATCATCATTCCGCACGGGCGCGATCAGGGAGACAATGCGATGCGCATCACCCATCGCGGCGCCGGCCTCATGCTCCCCCGCGGCTCAGACAGCGCGGCCATCCGAGAAGCGGCCCTGCGCCTGCTCACCGAACCCGCCTTCACCCAGAACGCCCGCGCGCTGGGCGAGCGCATCCGCGCAAGCTATGCGGACGACGACATCCTCCGCGCCATCGAGGCAATCACCCGCCCCGCCACCCGCGCCAAGCAACCCTGCATGGCGTGATCCGGCCCCGGAGCTTGTCACTGGATGGACACGGCCTGGGCTCCTGCGCAGGCGGGAACCCGGGTTGAGTTCGGTCAGGGCAAACTCTGGAGGGAGGGCAAATTCGGCGCCGGATTGTCGGCTATCGGGAAGTGGAGGGGAGAGCGTGATTGCGGGAAAGTCGGGGAAAGTGGACATTGCCCACCCTTTTTCGTCATTCCCGCGCACGCGGGAATCCAGTCACCCTATCG
>JAFKLU010000320.1 GCA_017304105.1 Sphingomonadales bacterium | reverse complement strand
GAACTGAGGCTCGTGAGCTTGCCCCCTGCCGCTACCCGTTCGCTTCGAGCGAAGGTTCGAGCTTGTCGAGAACCGCAGTCGAGAAATCAGCGCTGCGCTGGCGTTCTCGACTTCGCTCGACGCGCGCTCGAACCGAACGGTGTGCTTGGGTTGAAGGCATGATGCAGAAGGCCGAATCCTCTTCCGTCAAATCCGCTACGCGGACGCTCGACATTCTCGAGTTCGTCGTCGGTTGCGGGCGGCCGGTGAGCGCCGCCGAGATCGCTTCGGCGCTCGCCATTCCGGTGAGCAGCCTGTCCTATCTGCTCGGCACGCTGGTAGAGCGGGGCTATCTCTCGCGCGCGGGTCGGCTCCATTCGCCCGGCCCCGCGCTCGGCCGGCTCAACCCCAGCGCGGCGGCCACCGCGCTAAGCGACCGTGTCTATCCCATCGTCCGCTCGGTCTCGCTGCAGCTCAACGAGACCGTCTCCTTCTTCGTGCGCCACGGCTTCGAGATGGAAGCAATCGCCGGCGAAGTGGCGCCGCAGGCGCTGCGCTACACGATCGAGGTGGGGCGCCTCGTGCCGCTGCACGCCTTCGCGGCGGGCAAGGCAATCCTCGCCACGTTCGACGAGAGCGAGCTGGAGGACTATTTCGCCTCAGTGACGCGCGCGGCCTTCACGCCCTATACGCTGACCAGCGAGAGCGAACTGCGCAAGGAACTGGCGCATATCGCCCGGACCGGCATCGCCCGCACACTCGAGGAGTTCACGCCCGGCATCATCGGCATTGGCCGCGCGGTCCGCTCGGGCGGCGTGGTGCTGGGCGCGATCAGCGTCGCCATCCCCGCCGCGCGCACAACGCCGCCGCTGGAAGAGCGCGCTGCGGCCCTGCTCGCGCAGGCGGCGGAGTCGCTGGGCGGCGCATAGCATGGCCGCCGACAATCTCCTCTCGCCTTTGCCGGATGCGAGCGCGGCGGAGACGTTTACGCCCCTTCTCGACCGCCCCGGCGCGCGCATCGAGCGTATCGTCTCGGCCGGGCAGACGACGCCGGAAGATGCGCCATATGACCAGCCGCACGATGAATGGGTGTTGCTGCTTGCCGGCGGCGCGCGGCTCTGGCTTGAGGACAAGGGCGAGACGGCGCTCGTACCGGGCGATGCGCTGCTGATCCCGGCGAATGTGAAGCATCGCGTGACCTGGACGCAGGCCGAGCCGCCGACCGTCTGGCTCGCTGTGCATTTCTCGGAGGCGTGATCCATGGCCGAGATCGTCAACCTGCGCCTCGCGAGGAAGGCCCGCGACCGCGCCAAAGCTGCGCAGCAGGCGGCGGAGAACCGCGCAAAGTTCGGACGGACTAAGGCGCAGAAGCAGTTGGATAAGGCCGAAGCGGAACGGCGCGTGCGAGAAGTCGAGAGCGCCCGGCTGGAGCGCGAGGACTAAGCCCCGCGCCGATTGCCGCCGGAGATGACCGGCTCGCCCCGGCAACCGTGGATTGCGCTCCACTGGCTCTGCCCCGCGCCCGGGCGCCATCACACAGCCGCTGGGAGATAATCCGCCTCCCCTTCCGAGAATCGCCACGCACCGGCTGAACCGATCGAAGAGGAAGATGCGGGCGGCCCGGGCGCAGAGTGGCACCGCCACCTGTGCCAGACGTCCCACCGCACCAGCGCGGTCTTTCATAAAAAACGGGGCCGCCTTTCGGCAGCCCCGCTCTTTGTTTCCATCAATCCCTTGCTAGGAAATCAGGCCTTCTTGGTGCGCCAGCTGTCGGCATAGCCGGTGCGGGCGACGGCCGAATAAGGAACCGGCGCCACGATCGCCTTGATCTCGGTCTGCTCGTGCGGCTCGACGGTCGGCTTGCTGGTGCCGCCATTGGGTTCGCCCCACAGCAGCGAAACCTCGGTGCCGGGCTTGGCATATTCGGGCTCCAGCATGGCGAGCGTCAGCATCTTGCCCTCGTTCGACGAGTAGCCGATCCAGGTCGAGATACCGACCTGCTTGCCGTCAACGAGCACCGCGTCATAGGGGTGCATCGAGTAGACCGCGCTCGGGAACTCGAAATACTTGGCGCGGCCTTCCGCAGCGAAGTAGGAGCTCATCACGCGCAGCACGTCCTCGTCGTCGAGGGCCAGCGTCACCTTCTCGCGGTGCGGACCGGCAGCCATCTTCTCAAGGGCTTCCTTGCCGATGAAGTCATGGTCGAACTTGACGATGATGCCGTAGCCGATGTCCCAGGGGGTCAGGCCGTAACCGTCCAGCTTGGCGGGGATGTGCGAACCGCCGATGGAGCACTTGGCGCCATAGCTGTTCTCGCCGGCCCACTTGCGGAACTCGGCCGAGCCCTCGCCGAACATGAAGCCCGGGAACGGCGACGGGACCCAGCCCGACTCCAGCGTGTTGGACGAATAGGCACGGCCGCCGACGAGGGCGAGGTCGTGCTTCTTGCCGGCCGCGACGAGCGCCGAGTGAACAGCCTCATAGTCCGCCCAGGGACCATAGAGCTCATAGCCCGGCTGGCCGGCCATGCCGTGACGCAGCGCGCCAACGGTCTTACCGGCGATCTGGATGTCGGCCATGTTGAAGAACTTGAGGTCCGGGGGGGTCTGGCCCATCGCGTCCGTCAGGATCGCCATGGCGTTGGGGCCCTGCAGCTGGAAGCGATAGTGACGACGCACGCCGTCGGTGCGCAGCGCGGTGCGCTCGTCGCGGGTCAGCGTCACATTCCACTTGCCGGTGGCGGCATGGAACTCGGCCCACTCGATCGCCGGCGCGCGGCCGACCAGGTTGAACTGGTTCTCGGCGAGATAGAACAGGATCACGTCACCGATGACATAGCCCTCGGGGGTGACGGGCACCCACTGCTTGGCCTTGCCGGGCACGAAGTTCTTGAAGCTGTTGATGCCGAGATAGTTGAGGAAGGCGAAGGCGTCGGGGCCTTCGACCATCAGCTCGACCATGTGGTAGCTCTGGTTGAAGAGCACGGCGGTCTTGGCCCAGGCGCGCTGCTCGTTGCGCCAGTTGGTATATTCGGCAGGCACGCCCGGATAGACGTTCGGGCCGGTCTGCTGGTTCCGCAGGAAATCGACAGCATTTCCGGCGCCATCCAGCACCTCTTGAAGACTCTTCGCCATTTTACTCTCCTTCAGACTAAAGGTTCGGGGTGATCAGCTGCGGGCTTGGGCGCCCGCGTAAACCGTTTCGAGCCAGCGCGCCAACGCATCGGTCATCGCCTGCGGCGCCTCGACGGGGACCATGTGGCCCGCGTCCGGAATGCAAACGAACGACGCGCCGGGGATGGCATCGGCAATAGCCTTGTTCTGCGCGGCCGAGGCCCAGGCGTCATGCTCCCCCACCGCGACCATGGCGGGACAGCGGATCGTGGGCAGCAGGCTCTCGACCTCCGGCCGGGCCAGCATCCCGCGGATCTGACGCTCATAGCTGTCGAGGCCCACGTCCAGACACATGGCGGTGAGATTGTCCATCAGGCCGGCGCGCGAACGGTTCGGCTCCCAGACCATCGGCGGCAGCCAGGCATCAACCAGCGCTTCCATGCCCTGCTCCACCCCGCGCGAGAGCAGCGCGAAGCGTCCGTCCGCCTCGCCGGGGCGCGGCAGATGAACGCCGGTGCTGACGAGGGCGATGCCCGCGACCCGCTCGGGCACGCGGCGGAAGATTTCGAGCGCCACGCGGCCGCCCATGCTGTGCCCGGCCAACGCGAAACGATCCGGCGCCTGCGCGAGCACGCACTCGGCCATGGCACCCAGACTGTCCGCCTCGCCATAGCCGTTGATCGCCGTCACTGCGAAGCGATCACGCAGGCCTTCGACCTGCGGCGCCCAGATGCGCGCGTCACAGATAAGACCGGGAAGCAGCAGCGCCGGTAATGCGGAAAGAGGTGAGTCGGGCACGGAATTCCAAGGACTTCGTATATACGAAAATTTCATCTACCCGAAAATATCAACGATGACCATCCTTAATCCACAGTGCGTGTCAAATCCCCGACGTGGCCCGAAGGGCGTGCTTTGCCGTCCAAAAACAAACGGCCCTTTCGCCACGACACCCTGCCCCTTCGGATAAACCACGACAGGGTTGAGATCGAGCTCCTGGATGCGCGGCTCCCCGCGCAGCAACTGGCCAATGCGGCCAATCAGATCGGCGGCGGCCGCCACGTCCAGCGCGGGCGCACCGCGATAGCCGTGCAGCAACGCTGCCTGCTTGAGCTTGCCCAGCTCGGCAACGATCGCCTCATGGGTCATGTCCGGCCCCAGCAGGCACACGTCCTGCAGGATCTCGGCCGTCACGCCGCCGAAACCGGCGAGGATGACAGGGCCCCATTGCGGATCGTTCTTCGCGCCGATGATCAGCTCCAGCCCGCGCGCGCCCATGGCCTCGATGAGCACGCCGTCGAGCAGGATGGACGCATCATAGCGCTTCACATCCGCGAACATCTTGTCCCATGCGGCGCGGATCGCATCCGCACCGCTGAGGTTGAGCGCAACGCCACCGGCATCGCTCTTGTGGCTGAGCGCTGCGGCCTGCGCCTTCATCACTACGGGACCGCCAACGGCCTCCGCAGCGGCAATCGCTTCTTCGACCGTGGCAGCAAACTGGCCCTTGGGGAACGGGATGCCGAGCGGCCCGAGCATCGCCTTGGCCTTATACTCAGGTACCACGCCGCGCTCCGCCGCGAGCGCCGGAACCTTGAGCGGCTCGGCCGAGGACTTGGCGCCATCGCGCTCCGCAGCGGCGCCGAGCCGGCGGATGGCACGCAGCGCGCGCTCCGTGGTCGGGAAATAGGGAATGCCTTCCGCGCGCAGCTGGGCGATCCAGTCCTCCGGCACCGGCGCACCCTCATCCACGCCGCCGAAGATCACCGGCTTGGTCGACTTCAGTTCCCGCACAGCGCGCAGGAACGGAGGCAGCTTGATGCCGATCGTGGCGGGGTTGGTCTGGATGATGCCGGCGAAGATCGTGCCGACGCGGTCATCCTCAAACAGCGCCGCGAGCGTGCGATAATACATGTCCGGGTCGACCAGGCCCTGCGCGGTCAGATCGAGCGGATTGGAGACCGGCACGAAGGCCGGCAGCGCCGCGCGCAGCGCCGGGGCATTGTCGTCGGTCAGCGCCGGCAGCGGCAGGCCCAGC
>JAFKLU010000319.1 GCA_017304105.1 Sphingomonadales bacterium | reverse complement strand
GAGCTTCTTGCGCAGCTTGCAGATGAACACGTCGATGATCTTGAGTTCCGGCTCGTCCATCCCGCCATAGAGGTGGTTCAGGAACATTTCCTTGGTGAGCGTGGCGCCCTTGCGGAGCGAGAGCAACTCCAGCATGGCATATTCCTTGCCCGTCAGGTGGACGCGGTTGCCATCGACTTCCACGGTCTTGGCATCCAGATTGACGGCCAGCTTGCCGGTGCGCATGACCGACTGCGAATGCCCCTTCGAGCGGCGCACCACGGCGTGGATGCGGGCGACCAGCTCTTCCTTGTGGAAGGGCTTCGTCACATAATCGTCAGCGCCGAATCCGCAGGAGCGAACCTTGCTGTCCATCTCCGAGATGCCGGACAGGATGAGGACCGGCGTCTGGACCCGTGCGCTGCGCAGCTTCTTGAGCACGTCATAGCCGTGCATGTCCGGCAGGTTCAGGTCGAGGCAGATGATGTCATAGTCGTACAGCTTGCCCAGATCGAGACCCTCTTCGCCGAGGTCCGTCGTGTAGACGTTGAAGCCCTCGGTGGTGAGCATCAGCTCGATGGCTTTGGCGGTCGTCGGTTCGTCTTCAATCAGCAGCACGCGCATAAGGTGGCCCTCTGTTGGATCGTTCCGGCGCGCCTTCCCGGATCGGCAGGCCTGACCGCAACTATTAACCATCGGAGGAATGAACGCAAAAGGTTAATTTTGCGTAAAATGGCACTTTTCCGCGCGTCGTGATCTTTACCGGGCCGTTTCCAGCCGCCCGAATCGCCCGGAAACTTTCTAAGTCAAAGCGGTTAACCGGCCGTTCGCGCTTCGCCGAGCAGTAGCCGGCGCGCAAGGGCGTAGCGGCGGATGGACCGATCGAGCGCGAAGGACATCACGACCGCCACAACGAATAGTGCCGCCGGTGGCGCATAGGGCGCAAGATAGTGGATAAACGCAACATGCACGTACATGATGACCAGAGACGCCCGGCCAAGCGCGGCCAGCACGCCGGTCGCGGCGGCAGGCAATCTCTGGACGAGCCACGCCAGAAGGATGGTGAAGCCCACCGCTCCGGGCACGGACAGATAGGGAAAACCCAATTCGCCCATTTTCATTTCGAAGGGTGGCAGCAGGAACACGGTCGGCAGCGCCAGAAGGCCGCAAGCCAGCAGTCCGAATCGGGAAGGCATGCCGCGCAGCCGCCACAATGCGCCCATCCAGATGAAGAGGATGGCCCCCGGCACGGCCAGCAGCCCGAGGGGCGAGTGCTTGCCGTGATAATGGACCCACAGCGCAAGCGCCGCGACAAGCAGCATGGCCGGCAGCATGATGAGCGCGTCGGCCCGGCGGCCTTTCGCCGCGAGCATGTTCCAGACGAGGCGCGCGAAGAACAGGCAGGGAATGAACCACAGGATCGTGAACGGCCCCCGCAGCTTCTCGGTCGCCAACAGGATGGTGGCGGCCCCGCTGGACCAGCTCGCGAAGATGGGCCGCACGCCGCGCAGTCCCTCGATCAGGAAGTCGGCGGCCAGCAGCAGGAGCGAGAAGCAGAGGAACGGCAGGCCAAGGCTGCGCACGCCATTGCGCAGCAGCGTGCCCGTCGGTACCGCGCGCGCTGTGTAGCCCGCGAGCACGAAAAACAAGGGCATGTGAAAGGCATAAAGCGCGTCGCGCACCGGCCCGCGCGTCCACACATGGCCCGCGACGACCGCGACGATGCCGAGGCCCTTCATCGCATCGATCCAGTCCAGGCGTTCGCGCAGCGGCGCGGCTGGCCTCGATTGCCCGATCTTGCTTCCCCCGGTCATGGCCAAGCCCTATAGGCTCGCTCATGTCCGTCAACTCCAGATCCTCTCACCGCTCACCCGCGGGCGGCCTCTCGCCGCTCACCGACCGCGTGCTTTTCCTCGATGGCGAGGCGATCATCCTCGACAAGCCCGCCGGCCTGCCCGTCGATCCGCCCCGCGACGGCAGCCTGAGCTTGGAAAACCATCTCTCCTCGCTCACATTCGGCTTCGAGCGCTGGCCGGTGGCGGTGCATCGGCTTGATCGGGATACGAGCGGCTGCCTGCTGCTCGCGCGCAATCCCAAGGCCGCGAAGCGCTTCACCCAGGCCTTCGAGGCGCGGCAGGTGGAGAAGAGCTACCTCGCGGTGCTGGACGGCGTGCCGGAGGCGCAGGCAGGCATCATCGACATGCCGCTCGCCAAGACCAGCACCGCCGAGACCGGCTGGCGCATGGGGCCGGGCAAGGGCGGCAAGCCCGCCATCACCCATTGGGCGTTGCTCGCAGCGCGCGACGGGCGGGCGCTGGTGCGCTTCACGCCGGAGACAGGCCGCACGCATCAACTGCGCGCCCACGCGCTGCATGGCCTTGGCCTCGGCATCTTGGGCGATCCGGTGTATCGCACCGCAGGCCCGGATCCGCGCTGGCAGGGCGGGATGCTGCTCCATGCCCGCAGCCTCTCCCTCCCCCGCGCCAACAAGGCGCCAGCCGCCGCCCTGGCGCCGATCCCGGAGAGCTTCGCGCAGGCCGGCTTCCCCGACGCCGAGGCGCTGAACGCGCGCGAGGCGCCCGGCACCGCCGAATAGGCTCCAGCACATGCCGCGCATCCCCGTCACCTCGGCAATCAGCATCGATGAGGACGAGATCGTCGAGAGCGCGACCCGTGCGTCCGGCGCCGGCGGCCAGCATGTCAACACGACCGACAGCGCGGTGATCCTGCGCTTCGATGTCGCCCTGTCGCCATCGCTGCCCGATGCCGTGAAGCACCGGCTGGCGAAACTGGCCGGATCGCGCATGACGAGCGAGGGCGTCCTGATCCTGCGCAGCGAAGGATCGCGCTCCCAGTTCGAAAATCGCCGCGAAGTGCGCGAACGACTCATCGCGCTGATTCATGAGGCAACCATCGTCCCCAAGAAGCGCAGGCCGACCAAGCCCAGCAAGGCGGCAAAGGCCAAACGCGTCGACACGAAGAAGGCGCGAAGCGGGGTCAAGGCGACACGCGGTCGTGTCCGTCTCGACTGATTAAGAGGACTCCCGCGTTGACAACAAGCGCGCAGCCTTTAGCGACACGCGCGATCGAATTGGGAAGGACGACATGCAAGCTGCCGGCGCCGAGCACATCACCTGGTTCCATTCCTTCCAGTTCGAGGATGGTGCCACAATAAAAGGCCTGCGAGACATAGAGATCCTGAAGGCCGAGGCCGACGCGATCTTCTCACCCGAAATCAGCGGCAAGACCGTGCTCGATATCGGCGCGTGGGACGGATATTTCTCCTTCGAGGCGGAGCGACGCGGCGCGGCGCGCGTCCTTGCGACCGACCATTTCTGCTGGTCGGGGGAAGGCTGGGGAACCAAGGCTGGCTTCGACTTCGTTCACGACCGGCTCGGTTCCCACGTGGAAACGCGCGACGTCGACGTGGGCGACCTGCCCAAGGCCGATCTCGGGCAGTTTGACCTCGTGCTGTTCCTCGGCGTCTTCTATCATCTCAAAGACCCTTATGCGGGCCTGGAAGCGGCGGCATCCATGTGTCGCGAGCATATCGTCGTGGAGACGGTCACGGCCCTGCCGCTCGAAACCCTGCCGGCGATGCGCCTGTTCCCGCCGGGCGAGCTGGACAACGACCCCACCAACTTCTTCGCGCCCAATATCCCCGCGCTCGAAGTCATGCTGCGGACCTTCGGCTTCAACCGCATCGAGCCGATACCATCTCCGGCTTCGCTGAAGCATCCGCTGCGCCCCAGTTCTTCCTGGCGCCCGTCGCGGCCCAAGGCGAATGGCGTGTATCGCACCATCGTCCATGGCTGGCGCTAGGCCGGTAGCGGTCGACCGCCTCTGGTAATCGCGGCCACCCCCGCTACATCAGCGCCATGTACGATTTCGCGCCCGCCGACGCCGCCGACAAGCCGGCACTTCATGCCCAACTGCTCGATGCTGCCAGAGCGGTCGTCGCCGGAGAGACCGACGCGATCGCCAATATGGCCAATGTCGCCGCGCTCATCTGGCAATTCCTGCCGGACCTGAACTGGGCCGGATTCTACCGGCTGATCGGGGACGAACTGGTGCTCGGGCCGTTTCAGGGCAAGGCGGCGTGCATCCGCATCCCGCTCGACAAGGGGGTGTGCGGCGCCGCGGCGCGGCTGCGCACG
>JAFKLU010000318.1 GCA_017304105.1 Sphingomonadales bacterium | reverse complement strand
GATCGCTGGCTGATCGAGCCGCTGATCGTGCATGGCTGGGGCGGGCACGAGGTGCGCTTCCCGGGGCAAAGCCGCACGCTGGATGGAGGCTATGCAAGCCTGACGAGCGCGCGGCTGGACGAGGTGCTGCGGCATGCCATGCCGGCGGGCGACCTGCTGTTCGACCGGCCGGTCGTCGCGCTCTCGCCCACCGTGGCGACGCTGGCGGATGGCACCACCATCGAGGCGCGCGGCGTCATCGATGCGCGGGGACCGGGAGACATGCGTTCGCTGGATCTCGGCTATCAGAAGTTCCTCGGCCTGCGCTGGCAGTGCGCGGCGCCGCACGGCCTCTCCCGCCCGACCATCATGGACGCGACCGTGGACCAGAGCGAGGGCTATCGCTTCGTCTATGTGCTGCCGCTCTCGGCCAGCACGCTGTTCATCGAAGACACGTATTATACCGACGGCCCCGAGCTGGACGAGCCGGCCCTGCGCGCGCGAATCGCCGACTATGCGCACGCGCGCGGTTGGGCCGGAGCGCCCGATGGCGAGGAAACCGGCGTGCTGCCGGTCTGCATGGGCGGGGACATCGCCGCGCTCTGGGCAGCCGAGAGCCCGGGCGTCGCCAAGGCGGGCCTGCGCGGCGGCTTCTTCCATGCGCTCACCGGCTATTCGCTGCCCGATGCGGTGCGCGTGGCGCTGGCCATTGCGGACATGACCGATCTCACCGGCGCCGCCCTCCACAGCCGGTTGCAGGCGCTCGCCCGCGCGCACTGGAAGGGCCAGGCCTTCTACCGGATGCTCTCCACCATGTTGTTCCGCGCCGCCGAGCCAGCCGAGCGCTGGCGCGTGCTGGCGCGCTTCTACCGCCTTGACCCGAATCTCATCGGCCGCTTTTATGCCGGCCAATCGACCTTCACCGACAGACTGCGCATCCTGACCGGCAAGCCCCCTGTGCCGGTGGGCCGCGCCATTCACGCCCTTGGAGCTACCCGCACATGAAAAGAGCCGTCATCATCGGCGCCGGATTCGGCGGACTGGCGCTCGCCATCCGCCTGCAATCCGCCGGCATCGCCACCACCCTCATCGAGGCGCGCGATCGGCCGGGCGGCCGCGCCTATGTCTGGAAGAAGGAGGGCTACACCTTCGACGCCGGGCCGACGGTCATTACCGATCCCGATTGCCTCAGCCAGCTCTGGCGCCTCTCCGGGCATGATATAGCGCAGGACGTGACCCTGCTGCCGGTCAGCCCCTTCTACCGGCTCCACTGGCCCGACGGCACCAGCTTCGACTATTCCAACGACGACACGGCGCTCCACGCCGAGATCGCCCGGCTGGAACCGGCAGATGTCGAGGGCTACCGCAAGTTCCTCGCCTCTAGCGGCGAGGTCTATCGCGAGGGCTATGAGCGGCTCGGCCATGTCGCCTTCCTCGATTTCAAGTCGATGCTGAAGGCCGCGCCCGCGCTCGCCCAGCATCAGGCGTGGCGCTCCGTTTATTCGATGGTGTCGAGCTTCGTGAAGAACGAGAAGCTGCGCGAGGCGCTCAGCTTCCACACCCTGCTCGTGGGCGGCAATCCCTTCTCGACCAGCGCCATCTATGCGCTGATCCACAAGCTGGAGAAGATGGGCGGCGTCTGGTTCGCGAAGGGCGGCACCAACGCGCTGATCTCCGGCATGGTCACGCATTTCGAGCGACTGGGCGGCACGCTGCACCTGGGCGATCCCGTCACGGCGATCGAGACCGTAGGCGACCGGGCGACCGGCGTCACCACGCGGGCGGGGCTCCGCTTCGAGGCGGATGCTGTGGCGAGCAACGCGGACCTGATGCACAGCTATCGCGACCTGCTGGCCGGCCATGCGCGCGGCGAGCGGCAGGCGCTGAGCCTGCAGCGCAAGCGCTGGAGCCCCAGCCTTTTCCTCGTCCATTTCGGCATAGAGGGCACGTGGCCGGGCATTCCGCACCACATGATCCTGTTCGGCCCGCGCTACAAGGAACTGCTCACCGACATTTACGAGCATGGCGTGCTGGCCGAGGACTTCTCGCTCTACCTGCATCACCCGACCGTGACGGACCCCGATCTCGCACCGCCCGGCCACTCGACATTCTATGCGCTGGCGCCGGTGCCGCACATGGGCAAGCTGCCGGTCGACTGGGAACAGGTCGGCAAGGTAATGACCGACCGCATCCTCGACGAGATCGAACGGCGGCTGATCCCGGACATTCGCTCCCGCATCAAGGTCATGTTCTCCTACGCGCCGCCGGACTTCGAGCATGATCTCAATGCCCATATGGGCAGCGCCTTCAGCCTGGAGCCGTTGCTGACGCAGAGCGCCTGGTTCCGCGCGCACAACCGCGACGATGTGATTTCCAACCTCTATTTCACCGGCGCCGGCACCCATCCGGGCGCAGGCATACCGGGCGTCGTGGGCTCAGCGCGCGCGACGGCAACTTTGATGCTGGAGGATCTGGCATGAGCGGTTTCAAGCGGCTCGCGGTCTATTGCGGTTCCGCAACGCCGGCCGACCCGACTTATATGGAAATGGCGCGCGCCGTGGGCGACACGCTGGCGCGGCGCGGCATCGGCGTGGTCTATGGCGGCGGCAAGGTTGGCCTGATGGGCGCCATCGCCGATGCAGCCATCGCGGCGGGAGGCGAGGTGATCGGCGTCATTCCCGAGGCGCTGGTGAATGCCGAGGTGGCGCATCGTGGCCTGACCGAACTCCACGTCGTGCCGGACATGCACACCCGCAAGGCGCTCTTCACCTCGCTTTCGGACGGCTTCCTCACGCTGCCGGGCGGCGTGGGGACGATGGACGAGCTGTGGGAAGCGGTGAGCTGGGCGCAGCTTGGCTATCATGACAAGCCGGTCGGCCTGCTCAATGTCGGCGGCTTCTACGATCAGCTGATCGCCTTCAACCGGCACATGATCGAGGTCGGCTTCATACGGGCACAACATGCCGGCATCCTCATCGCGCGGGACGATCTCGATGCGCTGCTGGATGCCATGGCGGCCTATGAGGCGCACGAAACGATCTTCTCGATGAAGGCGGACCGGCTTTGAGCCAACGCGCGGCGCTGGTCGTCCATGCGCGCGACAGCATCGCGCGCGGATCGAAGAGCTTCCGCACGGCCTCGCGGCTGTTCGACCGGGAGACGCGCGAGCGGGCGTGGCTGCTCTATGCCTGGTGCCGCGCCTGCGACGATATCGCCGATGGGCAGGACCATGGCGGGACGATGCACGCGACCGTCGATCCGCAGGCGCGTCTGGCGGAAATCCGTGCGCGCACGCAGCGGGCGCTCAGCGGAGAGGGCGGGCTCGATGATCCGGCCTTTGCAGGCCTGGCGGTAGTGGCCCGGGAATGCGCCATCCCCCGCCGCTATATGGACGATCTGGTGGAGGGCTTCGCGCTCGATGCGGCCGGCTGGCGCCCCCGGAGCGAGACGGACCTGCTGCTCTATTGCTATCATGTCGCAGGCACCGTCGGCTGCATGATGGCGATCGTAATGGGCGTGGCGCCTGAGGACGAGGCCACGCTCGCGCGCGCCTGCGATCTCGGCCTCGCCTTTCAGCTCGCCAATATCGCCCGCGACATCGCCGAGGATGCAGCCGGCGGGCGCTGCTATCTGCCGGCGGACTGGCTGGCCGAGACGGGGATCGACCCGGCGGACATCATGGCACCGGGGAGCCGGGAGGCACTGGCAGCGCTGGCCCGGCGCACCGCGAGCCTCGCGGCCCGCTACGAGCAGAGCGCGAGGCTGGGCACGCCCGCCCTCTCCTTTCGCTCGGCCTGGGCGGTGCTGGCGGCGGCGGGCATCTATGGCGGCATCGCGCGGCATGTCGCGGCCGATCCGCGCACGGCGCTGGAGCGGCGCGTCTTCACCTCCAAGGCGGAAAAGCTGGGCTGGCTGATGACAGCGGCGGGCCAGTCCGCACGGCGGTCCGCGCTTTACCCGCCCGAGCCGCGCGATCCGGCGCTCTGGTCACCCCCACGCTGAACAGGCGGACGCTGCGAAGGGAGAAGCCCAGGGCGTGCAGCATTCAGATAATGCCCTGGGCTCCTCGCTTGGCAGCATGGGGGCGCGATCGCGTCGCGCCCCTCGCTTCAGAACCGCACGCCCACGCCGAACAGGATATTGTCGCGGTCATTGCCGCCAGTGATCGTCGCGTTGCCGCTCTTGAGGC
>JAFKLU010000317.1 GCA_017304105.1 Sphingomonadales bacterium | reverse complement strand
AGGTGGCGTGCAGCGGGAAGCGAGTGCCGGGATGAGCGGCGAGCCGGATCTGCCGCTGGGTCGAGACATGGGCAATGTACATCGCATTGTCATCGACGCGCGCGGCCATGGAGGCGCTGTCCCCCGTATCGTCACGCAGGCTCTGCAGGAAAGGCGTCACGATCTGCTCGATATGGGCCGATGACAGAAAAGCATCGCCAAATTCGAGCACCTTGGGCCGTAACGCGAACCGCTTGCCGACCTTGGCGACATAGCCAAGGGCGACAAGCGTGTTCAGGCAGCGGCGCGCAACCGCGGGACTGAGATCTACTTCAGCGGCGACCTCGCTGAGCGCCATTTCGGGCCTTTGCGACGAGAAAATGCCCAGCACGCGCAGCCCGCGTTCGAGGGTGCTGAGATATTCAGGATCTTTATCAATCGCCAATTTCATCTCTGCACATTCCTCGGAGTCGTGGCGCGTGCGCCCCAATGCAAGGGCAGATAGTCTGATCACCGCCGGTGATGGAAGTCACTCGCCGAAGATAGCCGCATTGTGCTGCCCCAGGAGCGGAGGTGCGATGACGCGATCCATCCGCTCGCCATTGATGCGCAGCGGATTGCGAATGGTGCGGAAGGTGCCGCCTCGCGGGCTTTCGCCGCTGACCTCCAAGGCCAGATGCTGCGCCTGCGGGGAGGCGAGCACTGCCTGTGGGGTCGCCACTTCCGCATGGGGAACTTCAAACTGGGCAAAGCGCGCTTTCCAATGCGCCAGCGGCTGCGCGGCGAAGAGCGGGCGCAGGCAGTCGAGAATTGTCTCGTAATGGCTGATCCGTGCGGCGCGGCTCGCGAAGATCGGATTGTCGATCAATTCGGGATGATCGAGCGCGGTGAGAAGATTTTCCCAGAATTTGGGCGGCGAGGACATGTGCAAGGCAATCATGTGCCCGTCGGCGCAGTGGAAGACATAGGATTGGGACACTTCGGGCCGACTGAACGGCCCCATCTCAATGCCTTCCGACAGATGATGGGTGAAGTCATCCAGATTGAAATAGGACATGGCCTCCAGCATCGACAACTCGACCTTCGCACCGCGGCCATTGCTGTTGCGGGCATGGAGGGCGGAGAGGATGCCCATAGCGGCATAGATGCCCGTGATCGCATCAGCGATGGCGGGGCCAACGACGCGTGGCTCCTTGGGGTTCAGCAACAGGCGCAGAAAGCCAGATGAGGCCTGCGCCACCGTGTCGAAAGCAGGACGCATCTCGTCCGGGCCGGAGCTGCCAAAGCCGGAAATGGAGCAATAGATAAGGCGCGGATTGAGGCTGCTCAGCCGCTCATAGCCCGCATTGAGCTTCTCAGCCGCGCCTGGCCGGAAATTCTGGATAAACACATCGGCGTTGGCGATGAGATCATCGAACCTCGCCAGATCCACAGGGTCCCGTGTGTCGAGCGTCACGCTGCGCTTGTTGCGGTTATATGTCTGGAAATGGGGGCTGTAGAGATCGCCCTCAAACGCCCGAAAAGGATCGCCGGTTTCGGGCCGTTCGACTTTCACTACGTCCGCACCGAGATCGGCAAGCTGCATGGAGGCAGCGGGGCCGGTGATGAAAGTCCCCATCTCGATGACGCGCAAGTCGGAAAGCTGAGTGAGCATGTGGGCTCCATATCTGGTGAGTTTGACCGGTTGCATTGTTCGATATACGAATTATGCTTCGTTATTCGAATATGACTGCTATCGCAAGACGTCCTCAGGGATGGTCGCGATGCCCAAATCGGGAGACGGACGAATGCGCATCGGGAAGCAGGACGCTCCCTTCACCTCAATCTGCACGTCAGACGCGGAAACGATCACTGTGCGAGGGTGTGATCTCGTCAAGGAGCTGATGGGAGAGATTGATTTCACGAGCTATTTTTGGTTGCTTGTGACGGGGCAGATGCCCAATGAGGATCAGCTTTATTTCGCGAATGCGGTGCTCGTCGCTCTGGCGGAGCATGGGCTGGTGCCCAGTGTCGTCGCGGCGCGCATGACCTATGCGGCGGCACCGGAGGCGCTGCAGGGAGCCGTCGCGGCGGGCCTGCTGGGTTGCGGCAGCGTCGTGTTGGGCAGTGCCGAGATTGCGGGGCGCTTCTATGCCCAAAGCGTGGCCGATCTGCGCGAGAGCGGCGACGATATTCATACCGTCGCCGTGCGCAACGTTCAGCAGTGGCGCACGCACAGCAAAGCGGTGCCCGGCTTTGGCCACCCGCAACATGCCGGCGGTGATCCGCGCGCCAACCGTCTGTTGGCCATGGCGGATGAGCGCGGCGTCTCTGGCGATCATGTCGCAATGGTGCGCGCGCTCAAGGCGGCGCTGCCCGAAACCATCGGCCGCGACCTGCCGATCAACGTCAACGCGGCCATTCCGTCGGTGATGCTCGATGTCGGCTTTCCCCTGACCGCGCTCAAGGGCATCGGGCTGCTGTGCCGCACGGCGGGGCTGATCGGTCATCTCACCGAGGAGGCGGAGCGGCCGATCGGCTTTGTGATGAGCGGGGCGGCTGCCGCCGCCATATCCTTCGACTAGCCGGGGCGCGCGGGGAAGGGCACTGGTCGCTCGGCGCATGGTGCATGCGCGACCAGCGGCGGGATGGCTCCCTAACGAACGGGAGGACCGCGGCGGACCGGAGGTTGCGACAACGGGTCAGATCCTCCGACTGGGCAGATAGCATGGACGCAGCTGAATTTGATTTTGTCGTGATCGGGGCCGGCTCCGCGGGAGCCTGTCTTGCCGCTCGGCTGGGCGAGGACCGCACCAGCAACATATGTGTGATCGAAGCGGGCGGTGGGGATAGTCATCTCTCTATCCACGTGCCGGCCTTTGTCGCTGCCGCGATTTCCCGTGAGAAGACCAACTGGCGGTTCTCGACCGTCTTGCAGCCGGGCATGGCGGGCCGCACCATTCCGGTCCCGCGTGGCAAGGTGCTTGGCGGGTCTGGCTCGATCAACGGCATGGTTTATTTTCGCGGTCATCCCAGGGATTTTGACGACTGGGCAGACATGGGCTGCACAGGCTGGTCTTATGCTGAAGTGCTCCCCTATTTCACGCGAACAGAGCGGAACGAGATTTATCCGCAGAGCGTGTTTCACGGCACGGACGGACCAATTGGCGTGGGCCAGGTGGACGAGCCCAACTATCACGACCACGTCGCCAGCCCGATCCACATGGAGACGGACGACATCACCAGTTATGGGATCAGTTGGCGGGCCATGCCGCGCAACATCGCGCAAGCGGTGCGCTATCTGCTCGCGCGGACGGGGCCGCTAGGCGGCAATGTGTTTGAATCGGTGGCGTTTCTGCGGACTGATCCCTCGCTCGCCAAGCCAGACGTGCAATTCGTGTTTCAGCCTGCCAAGCGACTGACGGTGAAAGGCGTGCCGTTCCCAGTCGGCCACGGCTTTGCGATCAGCCCGGTAGCGCTCTACCCGGAAAGTCGCGGCACAATCCGGCTGGCGAGCGCGGATCCCGAGGCGGCCCCCCTGATCGACCCAAAGTTGCTGGCGGTAGAGAGCGATATCGCGCCACTCGTTCGCGCGCTGAAGATTGCGCGCGCGGCTTTTGGTTCGGCGGCGTTTGACCGGTACAAGGCGCGCGAAGTTGCGCCGGGCCTGGATGTGGCGACGGATAACGAACTCGCGGACTATATACGCGAGACCGCATATACGGTGCACCATCCGGTCGGATCCTGCCGGATGGGTGACCCGCGTGACCCTATGACGGTTGTCGATCCGCAGTTACGCTTGACCGGGGTTGCCGGGCTGCGCGTCGCAGATGCCTCGGTCATGCCCAATGTAATTGGCGGAAATACCAATGCGCCGACGGTGATGATCGGTGAACGCTGCGCCGACTTCGTACTCGGGAAGCCAGCGCTTCCGGCTGCGCAACTTCCGCCTGAGAGCGTCGCGCGGCGCCCGTTGCGTGCCGAGGAGAAGCCCATGGACCGCCTGATCACCGTCTCCGCCACAGGGTATGCGTACGCCGAACCCGACCGCGCGACGATTTCCGCGGGCGTCGCCGCGGAAGCCGATACGGCTGCAGCCGCCCTCTCGGCCAATACGGAGCTGATGCAGAAGGTCGTCGACGGGCTCAAGGAGAGCGGCATCGACGTGCAGTCCGACGCCTGGAATGCGCTGATCGCGCCCGCCGGTCGATCCGCCGCCGCC